>NZ_NQYG01000090.1:0-17344 GCF_002878485.1 Pseudomonas sp. AD21 | reverse complement strand
CCCATTGTAGGAGTGAGCCTGCTCGCGATGGCGGCCTACGAGCCGACCAGAGTCTAACCGACTACACCCGATCCAATTGTGGGAGCGAGCCTGCTCGCGAAGACGGCCTGACAGCCGATCAATTTCTGACTGAATGCACCCGATGCCTTGCTGTGGGAGCCAACCACCAACAAAAAAGCCACCTCTCCGGTGGCTTCTCTCTACCTATCGACCATCAGTCGTAGATCACTTTCTTTTTCCAGTCCGCATCGGCTTCGACTTCCTTGAGGCCTTCGGTCAATTGGTTCACTTCGCCTTCGACCGGTGCAATCTTGTCCATGACCTGGGCGTTGGCGCGGGCCAGGAGTTTTTCCAGATATTGCAGCTGTTCCGAATACATCTTGGGATCCTGCTGTTTGCGCAGGTATTGCACACCGCGTTCGAACGCAAGGCGGGCCTGGCCCGGTTGGTTTTGTTGCAGGGATTGTTGGCCGAGGTTGTTAAAGAACTCGATGTGCAGCAGCACCAGAATATGGCGGACTTCCTTGATCCACTGTTTGGCTTCGTTCGGTGGCAGGAAGCCGTCATGGGCGGCGCGGGTGATCTGGCCGTGCAGGGCTTCGAGCAGGAAGCGTACGTCCTTGGCTTTGGCTTCGGTGAGGATCGGTGCCGGCGGGTTGTTGACCGGTATCGATTGGCCTTGGGCTACCAGTGCGCTCAGTTCGGTGATGCGTGCCTTGGTGGTGGGGCTGGTTTTTTCCAGGTTCAGCAGGCGCTGGCAGACGTTCAGTTCCAGACGGGTCAGCAGCAGCTTGAGCGCAGGCGTCATGAACTGGCCGGGAAAGGTCTCGGTCAGTTCGCCGCAGCGGCGCAAGCGGTCGTTGAGTTCGATTTTGGTGCGGGCCTTCTCCAGTTTGTTGTTTTCCACCACATGGTTCATGTAGCCAATGGCGATCAGAATTGCGATCCCGGCTATGACAAGCAGGGTGATCATGAGTGGTGTCACCGGTAAGACCTCTTTATAGGGTTCACATGCGAGTGTAGTGGCTGGGCATTTATGCGCCTAGCGCCGCTCGACGAGTTGGATCGGCAGGTGCAATCTGTATCGGCCGCATGCTGCTTATATGAATGCTGGCGCTTGATGTGCAGATTGCCATCACTGTGTTGTGGACTATAACGTCTTGGCGAGTGGCGGAATATAGGCGTCAATCGTCGGGCGACGGAAAACCCCGATTGCTCCTGTAAAGCAGATCGAAGTCATTGATTTAAATAAATTTATATCAGGGGGTTGACGACCTCTCAATCCATCCATAGAATGCGCGCCACTTGCAGCGTAAAGCACACAGCGGAGCGCAGTGGGGAGTGAATGTTGTAGCGTGTCCCCTTCGTCTAGTGGCCTAGGACACCGCCCTTTCACGGCGGTAACAGGGGTTCGAGTCCCCTAGGGGACGCCAGTTTTACAGAAGTGATGTTGCAAGATGTCACTCCGCCGCGAGGCGAAAAATCCGGGGCTATAGCTCAGCTGGGAGAGCGCCTGCATGGCATGCAGGAGGTCAGCGGTTCGATCCCGCTTAGCTCCACCAATTTACACTTCGAGGTCTGGCCACACCGGCCTTGAAGCGATCAGCACTCAGCACTGATCAGTTGTAGAAGGGTTTTGCGTCCCCTTCGTCTAGTGGCCTAGGACACCGCCCTTTCACGGCGGTAACAGGGGTTCGAGTCCCCTAGGGGACGCCACGATTACCCGCTCTGCGGGATTTATAAGGGTCATTCAATTATTGAATGGCCCTTTTGTTTGTCTGGCGTTTGGCCAATTCCCCTTTTTCCTTACACTGTGCTTCAGACCAGCGGTCATATCCTCGACTTGCAGAATATTATTATGCGAATAATATTCTAGTCGTAATATTCGGAGGCAACGATGAACGATAAAAAAGCTCAAACCCGCGAACGCATCCTCAAGGCTGCCAGCGCCGCACTGATCCAGCGTGGCCCGGCAGATCCAAGCGTGGGCGAAGTGATGGGCGCCGCCGGCCTGACCGTCGGTGGTTTCTATGCGCACTTCGAAAGCAAGGACGCGATGATGCTGGAGGCGTTCAAGCAACTGCTCGGCCGTCGACGCGATCTGATTGCCGACATGGACTCCGAGCTCACCGGCGAAGAGCGTCGCGCCTTGGTCGCTGCGTTCTATCTGTCGCGCAAGCACCGTGATTCCAGCGACGCGGCGTGCCCGATTCCGGCTTCCATCGGCGAGCTGGGGCGCTTGCCGGAGTCGTTCCGCATCGCGCTGAGCGAACACCTGGAACTGATGATTGCGCAGTTGGCGTCCAGCCCCGAGGACACCGATAAAGCGTTGGCCGATGTGGCCTTGATGGTGGGTGGTCTGGCGCTGGCAAGAGCGCTGGGCCCGGGCGATTTATCCGATCGATTGCTGCGTGCTGCCAAGTCGGCGGTGCGTTGACCTGAAGGCTGCAGCCTGAGGAGAGAGCGATGAGCACGTTGAAGTGGGTTCGCGGCGTTAATGGCACCTTGGGCTGGTTTGCACCGAAA
Source organism: Pseudomonas sp. AD21 (assembly GCF_002878485.1). NCBI lineage: Bacteria > Pseudomonadati > Pseudomonadota > Gammaproteobacteria > Pseudomonadales > Pseudomonadaceae > Pseudomonas > Pseudomonas sp. AD21. The sequence goes on along the minus strand of NZ_NQYG01000090.1, from coordinate 14,818 downwards.
CTGGTGGCGAGCAAAATGCGTCTGGCGTTCATGACGCCGCGCTCGCTGCCGCTGCGCGATTGGGAGCTGCCGCTGTTGGCGAGCTCCGAGCGAATCACCTTGCGCTTCGGCCTGTCGGCGCTGCGCTGGGGGCAGGGGCCTGCGGTGCTGTTGATGCACGGTTGGGAAGGCCGGCCCACCCAGTTTGCGGCACTGATCACTGCACTGGTCGAGGCCGGCTATACCGTGGTCGCGCTCGATGGCCCGGCCCATGGTCGGTCGCCGGGGCGTGAAGCCAATGTCGTGCTGTTTGCTCGGGCGATGCTCGAAGCCGCTGCCGAGTTGCCGCCGCTGCAAGCGGTCATCGGTCACTCCATGGGCGGCGCCAGCGCCATGCTTGCGGTGCAACTGGGCTTGCGCACCGAAACCCTCGTCAGCATCGCCGCTCCCGCGCGAATTCTCGGCGTGCTGCGTGGTTTTGCCCGCTACGTCGGCATGCCGCCGAGGGCGCGTTCCGCTTTCATCCGGCAGGTCGAGCGGGATGTCGGCATGCGTGCCGCCACGCTGGATGTCGCCCACTATCAACTGGATATGCCCGGTCTGATCGTGCATGCCGAGGACGACAGCTTCGTCTCGGTCAAGGAGTCGCAACTGATCCACGAGTCCTGGTTCGACAGCCGACTGCTGCGCCTGGAAAGTGGCGGCCACCAGCGCGTGCTGGCCGACCCTCGGGTGGTTGATGGCGTGTTATCACTGTTGGCGGGGCGCAGCCTTCAGGCGCGGCAATCGGCCTGAGCATCCGTTACACTGCCCCGGTTGAAATAATCTGACCGGGAGTGGGGCATGGGCTGGGATCGGGCAACGCCGTTCACCATTGATCTGCAAGTAGGCGCCGAGGACATCGACGGGCTGGGCCACGCGAACAACGCTGTGTACGTGACCTGGCTCGAACGCTGTGCCTGGCGCCACTCGCAGCGGCTGGGGCTGGATCTGGTCGAGTACCGGCGCCTGGATCGGGCGATGGCCGTGGTGCGTCACGAAATCGATTATCTGGCGGCCGCCTACGAAGGTGATGAGCTGCAACTGGCGACCTGGATCGTCGATTGGGATCAGCGCCTGAAAATGACCCGACATTTCCAGCTGATTCGGCCCAGCGACAACACCACCCTGTTGCGCGCCCAGACCACCTTCGTCTGCATCGAGCTGTCCACTGGCAAGCCCAAGCGCATGCCGGCGGAGTTCATCGAAGGTTATGGCCCTGCCATCCAGTCTCTCGAGTCAGCGAATATCTAAATGTGGGAGCGGGCTTGCTCGCGAAGGCGTCGTGTCAGTCAGCATTCATTTAGCTGATCCACCGCCTTCGCGAGCAAGCCCGCTCCCACAGGGATCTGCGATTTCTTGCGATATCCAGTAAACTGCCGCACGTTTTTTCCTTGAGTAGTGTTTTCCCCATGCAAATTGCCCTGGCGCCCATGGAGGGGTTGGTCGACGACATCCTGCGCGACGTGCTGACCCGCGTTGGCGGCATCGACTGGTGCGTGACCGAATTCATTCGGATCAACGACCAGTTGCTCACCCCGGCCTACTTCCACAAGTTCGGCCCGGAGCTGCTCAACGGCGCCCGCACCCGTTCCGGCGTGCCGCTGCGCGTGCAATTGTTGGGTTCCGATCCGGTGTGCCTGGCGGAAAACGCTGCGCTGGCCTGCGAGCTCGGCTCCGAAGTGATCGACCTGAACTTCGGCTGCCCGGCCAAAACCGTCAACAAGTCCCGGGGCGGGGCCGTGCTGCTCAAGGAGCCGGAGCTGCTCAACTCCATCGTCGAGCACGTGCGCCGCGCTGTGCCGGCGCACATCCCGGTCACCGCGAAGATGCGCCTGGGCTTCGACAGCCCGGACGGCTCGCTGGTCTGCGCCACTGCGCTGGCCGAGGGCGGCGCCGAACACATCGTGGTTCATGCCCGGACCAAGGTCGATGGCTACAAGCCGCCGGCGCACTGGGAATGGATTCCACGGGTGCAGGACGTGGTCAAGGTGCCGGTGTTTGCCAACGGCGACATCTGGAGCGTCGAGGACTGGCGGCGTTGCCGCGAGATCAGCGGCGTGGAAGACATCATGCTCGGTCGCGGCCTGGTGTCACGCCCCGATCTGGCCAAACAGATCGCTGCCGCGCGCGCCGGTGAAGAAGTGGTCGAGATGACCTGGGCCGAGCTGTTGCCGCTGATCCAGGACTTCTGGCTGCAGGCCAAGGCACAGATGACTGCGCGGCAATCGCCGGGTCGTTTGAAGCAATGGCTGGCGATGCTGACGCGCAATTATCCCGAAGCCACCGAGCTGTTTACCGTGCTGCGCCGCGAGACAGAACCGGATCAGGTCTCGCGTTTGCTGGGCTTGCCGGTTGCCGAAGCGGCCTGAAAAAATCTGCAAATACTCTCTTGAAATCATTTCAGCGGTCCCTATCTAAGGGTTACGCGATGCCGAATTCGGGTCGCGGAGACACAAAACCTTGCTGATTGCTTTCAGGAGATTTGAACCATGAGTACTGCATTTTCCCTCGCGCCACTGTTCCGTTCCTAGGTAGGTTTCGACCGCTTCAATGACCTGTTCGAAACCGCCCTGCGCAACGAGCCAGGCAGCACCTACCCACCCTACAACGTGGAAAAACACGGTGACGATCAATACCGTATCGTCGTGGCGGCAGCCGGTTTCCAGGAAGAAGACCTGGAGCTGCAAGTCGAGAAGGGTGTGCTGACCATCAGTGGCGGCAAGCGTGATGCCAACGAAGGCGTGACCTTCCTGCATCAGGGCATTGCCCAGCGTGCTTTCAAGCTGTCCTTCCGTCTGGCCGATCACATCGAGATCAAGGCCGCCGATCTGAGCAACGGTCTGCTGAGCATCGACCTGTTGCGGGTGATCCCGGAAGAAGCGAAAGCCAAGCGTATCCCGATCAACGGGGTGCAGAAGCCGGCTCTGCAACACTGATTCACCTGCAGAAACAAAATGCCTGAACAGGCGCTGAGCCGCTGAAGAAAGGCCCCGATACGTCGGGGCCTTTTTTGTGGGCGCAAGAAAAGCGCTGTTCGGCTTTGCCCCTGACAGCGCTTTCTCTACAATCCGCCGCAGTTTTGCCGACCCCACTCCTTGGCGGTCGGCCCGGAGCCTTTTTCATGGACGATATTCAACAGCGCTGGCTGTGCGCCCTTTCTGCACCAATGGCTGCGCTCAATACCGGCGCCGGGTACGACGACCCCGCGTTCTGCGACGACCACTACATCGATCTGAAAGACAGCTGGGGGATCGATGATCGGCGGGAATTGTTCGACATGCTCGAACGGATGACCGATGACGGCCACGCCAAGCATCTCAGCGCGGCCTATCTGGCGTGGCAGCGTTGTCTGCCGAGTGAATGGCAGGCCTTGCTCGACGACTTGAGCCCTCGCCAACGTGTTCTGCATGAATTCGCCAGCCGCACGTTTGGCAGTTGCGGTCCCGGGGGGATTTTGTCCTGGGATTATGGGCGGATGGGCTTTCTCCTGCGATGCGCGGTGCGCAATCAGTGGATCGATCTGGTCGAGAGCAACTGGCTGCACAGTCGCTTGGCCATCAGGGCGCAATTTCACTACGGCAGCTGGATGGCTTATTTCAATGGTTTTGTGGTGGGGCGGACCTTTTGGTGCTGCCTGAGCACCAGCGATGACGAGTTGGCTGGCGAGTTGGACCGACAAGGCAACAGCGCCCATAACCTGCGGATCACCCGTGGTCTTGCGCAGAACATTCCGCACTTTCTCGCCGATTTGCCTTGGTACATGGAAATTGATCTGCCGCCACGTCCGGCATCGCTCAAGGAGTTCGACTGGTCATGAGTTGCTGGATCCGATTGGGCATCGAGCCTACGACTGACGAAAGCCTGATTCGCAATGCTTACCGCGCACGCTTGCCGTCGCATCACCCGGAGACCGATCCGGAAGGCTTTCAGGCGCTGCGCATGGCCTACGAAAACGCCCTGCGACTGGCGCGTGAAGACGAGGAGGAACAACTCGAGCCTGAGTTCGAAGCCTCAGAGCAGAAGGTCGTCGAGGTCCCGCAGGCGTTCGTGGATTTCTGCGAACTGCTGGACGATCCCGTGCGACGTTTCAATTTCGCGGCATGGCAGACATTTGTCGAGGCACTGGATGAGCTGTCGCTGGATGTGCTCGATGAACTCGGCTGGGGGCTCTACCACCGGATGGCCGATACCGGTCCGTTGTCCTACCGTTGCGCGAACCTGTTGGCCAGGCGTATGGCCTGGGATCAACAGTTGCTGGATCTGGAGTTCGATGACGCCCATCGGGTGGAAGCCTTTCTGCAGCGAATCGAAACGCCTGACCCGTTCGACACGGATCTGATGGGCACCTGGTCAGAGGCTGCGCAGACTGAATCGCTGTGGTACGCCCGTAGTCTCGACTTCATTTTCACCCAGCGCCCACTCCATGAGTTTGCCGACTTCGCCAGTCAGCACACTTGCTTGCCGTTGCCGGATGATGCCGCGTTCATCAAGCGTCTGCTGGTGCAGTTCACGCAGGCGGGCATCGGTGTGTCGACATTTTTGCAGAGCTGTATCGAACAGCAACTTGCAGCACCGGATGATGTGGACTGGCTGTACCTGTTGGCGTGTCAGAACAGCTTGTTGGGGCGGGACGATCAGGCATTGCCTTGCTGGATCCGGCTGTGGAACGAACATCGTCATCCGATGGCTGAAAGCCGCCTGCTGGAATTGTGTGCCAAGCGACAGCCGACCTTTCTACCGCTGCTGATTCAGGCATTCGATCGTCTGCAGGACTGCGCTGACTGGTCAGAGGATCTCGGGGATGAATGCCAGGTATATGGCAGTCCGTCACAACGCCCCGAGACGCTGAACCGTTGGCTGGGTGTCGGACGGTTGCAGCTTGAGAGTCTGGCCCGGAGTTTTGTCGATTGGCGCATGACGGGCGATGAACTCCCATTGCTCGCGCAACTGTTGGGCGAAAATGCCGACAGCCGATTGCTGCAACTGTACCGCCACGCCTGGGCGCTGCATCGAGGTGACTCGGCATTGCTGCAGCAGGTTCTGGATGCGCCCCTGCCAGTCGATGCGCTCGAAAGCCTGGTATTGAGCGGGTTCAAATATCAGGCCAGTCAACATCTGCGCTGGTTGAGCAGGGCACCGATTGCGCAGGCAATGGACGCTTTCTGCAGCGCGGATTCAAGCGCGCGGCCATTGCCCGAGGTGCTGACAAAAGGCGAGCCACACAAGGTCTGTCGTGTCTGGCTGCAACGCTTGCGGCCCTACAACGACGCTGCGCTGGAGCGATTGGCCGAAGCGTTCAAGCTGAGTGCCGTCAAAGACGACTGTGACTTGTCCGGACTCGATTTGCTGCTCCAGTTGAGCCGTCGCGCAATCGAGTTGCCGCCGGTCGGACTGGGGCAGGCCACCTGGGAGTGGTACGCCCAGACCTTGTTTTTGCTGGCGTTGCTGGAGCAGCCCGAACGCTGGTTGCAATTGATTGATGCGCAGTGCCTGGAGCGCCTGGCGTTCAATCCTGCTCATCCTTTGGCTCGGTTGCAGCCACTGTTGCAACGCCTGCAACGTGAGCAAGGCAATTGCGACGGTTTATTGGGATGGCTGCAAGGCGATGATCCGGTTCATGGTTTGTTGGTGCAGCAATTGTTCAGCGTACAGCAGGCTCTCGACAGCGCCAGATTGCCTGCCAATACCTTGCTTTACACCTGCGTCGAAAGCGATCGGGATGCCTGCGGTGACGATCTGCTGGGCTTGTTGATGTTCTGGGGCGTGCTCTATCACGACCCGAGCCTGAGCGCCGAGCAGCATCGTGCCTTGCTGCAATCGATCGCGGCAGTCAGTTGTGAGGATGACTGGTTCGAAGGTTTTCGCGACGGCTTGATCAAGGGCGAGCCGGTGTGGCCACCGCGCAAGGTGCTGACGGATTTTGGCGTCGACAAACTGCTGGCGTATGAAGCGCTCGATGCCCTCAAGGGCCTGATTCGTTATGGCGCTGCCGGTGTGCCGAAAACGCGAGTGCTGCGCCAATTGCAGCAGGCCAAGGATGACGTGCAGAACAGCGTCGGCTTGCGGCTGGCACTGTGTGCCTTGCTGTCCTGGTCGGAACGTTTACTGCTGGCCAAAAGTGATATTCAGCCGGTGCCGGCGGGGGCGATCTGGCGCCTGGGATCGCGGTTGGGGCGCAAGGCTTTTATCGCTCAGATCCTGGGGTGTGTGGTGATCGCACCGGTGGCCGGTCTGATCAGTGGCACCACGGCCGCTGGCATTCTGATCCTGTTGCTCGGTGTTCTGTTGTTGCTCGGCGCCATTCTGCGCCGGTTGCACGACATGGGCCGGGGCATTCCCACATTGCTGATATTCATGGCGCTGTCACCGGTCCTGCCATTTTTGCCGTTGGTGCTGTTCGGTTTTCCGGGAGACAAATTGCCCAACCGCTATGGCGTGCCGCCGGACAACGGGGGGAGCGAAATGCTGTCCGGCGGCCTGCAGGCCGCATTGCGTCGACTCAACGGCTAAAGGCGCAGTTGGTCCAGCGCCTTGTTGAGCTCTGAGCGGTGGCTCGCAATCTCTGATGGTTGCTGGCCACCGAGGATCGTGGTGAAGCTGTGCAGCCATTCGGCAATGCGTTCGCGTTGCGCTCCGAGGCTCTGCATCCATGCCCGCTCCAGGCGAGCGAGCAAGGTGCGGTTGGGCAATGCATCACGCGGATGGACCTTCAATGTGGACAGCCGGTTATGGCTGTCCCGGCGTGCCTGCTCATTCAGCCCTGTAGGACTGCGGTCGATACTGTGGCTATGCCGATCGCCGGTCTCGAGCAAGGTGACGTCGACTTCGAGCAACCCATTGATGTCATAACTGAAACGCACATCCAGTTCCTGAATGTGATCGCAGGGCGTCAAGTCAACATCGAAAGCATCAATCAGGATGTTGTCGCGTACCCACGGCCGTTCACCCTGATAGACCGCAATACGGATCTGTTCCTGACGGGGTTGGGTGGTGTGATAGCGCTCCACCCGTGACGTCGGGATGATGGTATTGCGTTCGATGATCGGCGAAAAAGCACCTTTGATGTCTTCGCCGCGGATGGTCGCAATACCCAGTGTATAAGGGCAGACATCGGTCAGGATCAACTCTTCCACCGCACCATCGCGCGCCTTGCACGCGGCTTGTGTGGCCGCGCCGAGTGCAACGATGGTGTCCGGGTCGAGATGCCGATAGGGCAGACGTCCGAACAGGGTGGCGACCATTTGTTGTACGGCCGGCATCCGCGTGGCGCCACCCACCAGTACCAGGCTGTCGAGATCCCGTGGTTTCAGGCGTGCATCGCGCAGAGCCTGTTCGATCGGCGCGCGCAGGCGGGCGAGCAGTGGCTCCCAGATCCTTACGGCGGCGGCTTCGTCCAGCGACCATTCAAATGACCGGTCGGCATGGCGCCAGCTCAATGCCTGGGTGCCTTCGCCGAGTTTGCACTTGAGCTGTTCCAGCGCATCGCCAAGGCTGGCCATGGCTTGGGCGTCAATCATTGACGGGGTCAGTTGCCATTTTTTCAGGCACGCCTGCAGCAGCGCAGCGGTGAAGTCTTCGCCACCCAGAAAGTTGTCGCCGGTGGAGGCATGCACTTCGATCAGCGGCAGTGCGTATTCCAGCACCGTGACGTCGAACGTACCGCCCCCCAGATCGAAGATCAGTGTGCGTTCGAACTTTTGTTCGTGCAGCCCGTAGGCCATGGCGGCAGCGGTCGGTTCGTTGATCAGGCGCGTGACGGAGAGGCCGGCCAGTTCGGCGGCGAACAGCGTGCGTTTGCGTTGCTCGTCACTGAAATACGCCGGCACCGAAATCACCGCTTCAGAGACCGGGTGGCCGAGAAAGGCTTCGGCGTCCTGTTTGAGCGAGCCGAGCACCAGTGCCGACAATTCTTCCGGACTGAAGTGGCGGTTTCCGAGTTCGATCTGCTTGTCGCTGCCCATGAAGCGCTTGAAGGCAGCGGCTGTGCGGTCGGGGTGCGTGGTCAGACGGGCGCGAGCGGCTTTGCCCACCAGAATCGTGTCATCGTCATCGAGGCTGACCACCGACGGGGTGAGAACCTCGCCGAGGGCGTTGGGAATCAACCGGGCCTGTGCGTCCTGCCAGACGGCGATCAGGCTGTTGGTGGTACCAAGGTCAATGCCCAGCAGGGCTGGGCGGGGAAGGGTTGCATCCTGCATGATCGATCTCGAAACAGCGCAAAAAACGCGACCCTACAGGTTGTCGCAAATCCTGACAATTATTGTTCTGTTGCAAGCTGCGCGCGTCACGACAGCATCGTTTTCAACGCCTCCAGTGCCACCGGCCGACTGTGCAGATAGCCCTGATACAAATGGCAGCCGAGCCCCTGCAAAAACGCCAGTTGCTCCGGTGTCTCCACGCCTTCGGCAATCACCTCCAGTTCCAGGCTGCGGGCCATGGCGACGATGGCGCGGATGATCTCGGCGTCGTTGGGGTCGGTGGTCGCGTCGCGAATGAACGACTGGTCGATTTTCAGGGTGTCCACTGGCAGGCGCTTGAGGTAAGTCAGTGACGAGTAGCCGGTGCCGAAGTCGTCCATGGCGAAGCTCACACCGAGTTTTTTCAGGCGGCGCATCTTGCTGATGGTGTCTTCCAGGTTCTGGATGACGATGCCTTCGGTGATCTCCAGTTTCAGCAGCGAACAGGGCAAGCCGTGGCTGGTCATGCTGTGTTCGATGCGTTCGACGAAGTCGTTCTGGCGGAACTGTCGTGGGCTGATGTTCACACAGAGGCTGAAATTGAGCGGGTCGATCAGCTTCAAGGCGATCAATTGCTTGAACGCTTCGCACGCCTCGTCGAGGATCCAGGTGCCGACTTCCAGAATCAGCCCGCTTTCCTCCAGCACCTTGATGAACTCGGTGGGCGATTGCGCGCCGAGTTCCGGGTGGTTCCAGCGCACCAGCGCCTCGGCGCCGATGATGCGGTTGTCCTGTGCGTCGATCTGCGGCTGGAAGTGCACGTTGAATTCACCGCGCGACAGTGCCAGGCGCAAGTCGGTCTCCATGCGCAGACGTTCGCTGGCGGCTTTCTGCATGGTGTTGTGGTACATCTGCGTGGTGTTGCGCCCGGAATCCTTGGCCCGGTACAGCGCGATGTCGGCGCGTTTGAGCAGGTCGGTCGGGGTCGAGCCGTGGTCGGGAATCAGCGCCACGCCGATGCTCGGCGTCACTTGCAGGCGCTGGCCGTCGAGAAACATCGGTTCCGACAGCAGTTCGCGAATGGTGTCGGCCAGCTCGCGCACTTGCACACTGACTTCGTTGCGTGTGCCTTCCAGGCCGCTGAGCAGTACCACGAACTCATCGCCACCCAGGCGCGCGACGGTGTCTTCCATGCGCACGCTGGCTTCGAGTCGCGCGGTGATGATTTTCAGCACCGTGTCGCCGACCGGGTGGCCGAGCGAATCGTTGATGTGCTTGAAGTGGTCGAGGTCGAGGAACAGCAGCGCGCCACGCAGGTTGTGGCGCTTGAGCAGGGCGATCTGCTGGCTCAGGCGATCCATCAGCAGGGCACGGTTGGGCAAGTTGGTCAGCGGGTCGTGATAGGCCAGGTGACGGATCTGTGCTTCAGCGTTCTTCAGCAGGCTGACGTCCCGGGCGGTCAGCAGCAGGCATGCGGTTTCGTTGAGGGTGATCGGTTCGATCGACACTTCGACCGTCAGCAGCTCGCCACGCTTGTTGCGCCCGAGCATTTCCTGATGATGCACGCGGCCCTTGATCTGCAGTTCGGCGAGCAGTGCCGAGCGTTGTTTTTCCTCGGCCCAGATGCCGATCTGGTACACGGTTTTGCCCACCACCTCTTCGGCGCGATAGCCGGTGAGGCGACAGAAGCCGTCGTTGACTTCCAGATAGCGCCCGGTGTCGCGCTCGGTGATGGTGATCGCATCGGGGCTGGAGTGGAACGCCTTGGCGAATTTCTCTTCGCTGGCCTTGAGTGCGGCTTCGGAGCGCTGCTGTTGGGTAATGTCGCGCAGGGTGGTAACGATGCACGGCTGATTGCCGACGCTGATCTGCCGGCTGGAAATCACACAGGTCAGCGACTGGCCGTCCTTGTGCTGGACGATGATCGCGACATTGCTCAGGCCCTGTTCGCGGATCACCCGTTCGATACGTTGCAGGCTCTTTGCCGAGGCGTCCCACAGGCCGATGTCTTCGGCGGTGCGACCGATCACATCAGCGGCGCTCCAGCCGAAGGTCTGGGTGAAGCTGTTATTGATTTCGATGAATTCGCCGCTGTCCTGACGGGTCACGCAGATCGGGTCGGGGCTGACCTGGAACAGCGTGGCGAATTTCTCTTCCGAGGCGACCAGGCGCTGCTCGCGCTCGACCTGATCGGTGATGTCCAGCAGCGTCCCGGCCATGCGCAGTGGTGCGCCGTTTTCGTCGCGGTAGAGGCGGGCGCGGCTTTCCAGATAACGCGAACTGCCATCCGGCAGTTGCACGCGATAAGTCAGTTGATAGTTGCCCGCCGGGCCTTCACGCAGGCTGCGGTAAGCGTCGCGCATGCTGTCGCGCTCTTCGCCGGGCACGCCTTCGAAAAACTCCTCGAACGACTCGTGAAACGGGATCGGCTCCAGCCCGTGCAGTTGTGCGGCCCGCGCCGAGCCGTAAAGCATGCCGCTGGGGATATGCCAGTCCCAGGTGCCAAGCTGCGCCGAGTCCAGCGCCAGATCGAGGCGTTCCTGGCTGTCTTTCAAGGCGTGTTCGGCGGCTTTGCGTTCAGTGGTGTCGAGAAAGGTGCTGAGCAGGTAAGGCTGGCCTTCGAGTTCGACCTTCTGTGCGCTGAGGATGCCGTCATGAATCTGCCCGTTGCTGGCGCGAAACTGCACTTCCATGCTGATCAGTTCGCCTTTGGCCTTGGTCTTTTTCACCAGTTCGGCGCGTTGCTCCGGGTGCACCCACAAGCCCAGTTCCAGGGTGGTGCGGCCAATGGCGCTCTGCACCGGCCAGCCGAACAGGCTTTCGAAATGCTGGTTGGCCTCGGTAATCAGGCCGTCTTCCTGGCGGGTTAGCAGCACCATGTTCGGGCAGAGATGAAAGAGTGTGGCGAAACGTTTCTCGGAGCTGCTGAGGGCCTGTTCGCGTTGGCGCTGGTGGGTGATTTCGCGAATCACCCCGATCATTCGGGGGCGGCCGTGTTTGTCCGGCAGCAGGCTGCCGCTGATTTCCAGCCAGTGCAGGCTGCCGTCGGGCCAGCGGATGCGGTGATGCATCGCCTGTTCCAGTGGCGCGCCGGCAATCACCGCGTGGAAGGCGCGAACGGTTTTCGCCCGGTCTTCGGGCGGCAGCAGGTCGAGATATTCCAGATCCCGGGGCAACGGTTGACGTGGATCGAAGCCGAACAGCGCCTGGGTGCCCCGTGACCAGCTGATCTGCCCGCGTTCGATGTCCCAATACCAGGCGCCGAGCCGGGCGCCGTTGAGCGCGGCGAGCAATTGCGGCGCACTCTCCCAGCTCTGCTCGGAACGTCGCGGATCAATGGCCTGAATACGCGGCATCGGCGGAATTCGGTCAACAGATTTCGGCATTGTTAACGGGCCTTGAGCTGGTGGTGGCGTTAGGCACAGGGGCGGCGGCTCTATAGGAGTAGCACAAGTTAGCCTGGAGTCCCTGGCAGATCGATTTGCGCATCCAGCAAGGCCATGAAAGCCCTTGCTGCATTCGACAGCGTCCGTTCGGTGTGCACGATATAGCCTAGCTGGCGACTCAGTTGTATGCCCGGCAAAGGTATGCGCGCCACCTGTTCATCGAGCATGGTACGCGGCAGCACACTCCATGCCAGACCGATGGAGACCATCATTTTGATGGTTTCCAGGTAGTTGGTGCTCATGGCGATGTTCGGCGTCAGCCCCTGGGCCTCGAATAGGCGTTGGACAATATGGTGAGTGAAGGTGTTGCCTCCGGGAAAAACCGCCGGATGACCGGCAATATCCGCCAGATTGACCGCACCGTTGCTGATCAGTGAATGCTCTGGCGCCACCACGAAATCCAGCGGGTCATCCCACACCGGCGTGGCTTTGACCAGGGTATGCGGCTCTGGCGCCAGGGTGATCACCGCCAGTTCGGCGCGACCGTGGAGGATTTCCTCGTAGGCCACTTCCGAATCGAGGAACTGAATATCCAGCGCCACCTGTGGGTAACGGCGGGTGAACGCCCTTAATAGCGGCGGCAATCGGTGCAGGCCGATGTGGTGACTGGTGGCCAGGGTCAGGCGGCCGCTGACTTCGCCGGTCAGGTTGGTCAGGGCGCGGCGAGTGTCGTCCAGCACGTTGAGAATCTGATAAGCCCGGGGCAGCAGAGCGCGGCCAGCCTCGGTCAGACCGACTTCACGGCCCAGTCGATCGAACAGCCGCACCTTCAACTGTTGCTCCAGCCCGGCGATGCGTTTGCTGATCGCCGGTTGCGTCAGGTGCAGTCGCTCACCGGCGCCAGAGAAGCTGCCGGTCTCGGCGATGGCGATAAAAGCATTGAGGTTGGCCAGGTCCATGGGTCGTATTCCAGTTGGTTATCCAAAGCATAAAAAATATGAATTTGAGTTATTTAATCTAACCCCATAGGATCGGCCTCACAAGCCAAAGGGTTATTGAGAAGCCCAGGGCATAGAAACAAGCTGATGAGGAACCGTCTGATGGCCGGCAAAACGCTCTACGACAAGCTCTGGGATTCGCATTTGGTCAAGCAGCGCGACGATGGCTCGGCGCTGATCTACATCGACCGTCACATCATTCACGAAGTGACCTCGCCGCAAGCCTTCGAAGGCCTGCGTCTGGCCGGGCGCAAGCCTTGGCGCATCGATGCCAACATCGCGACCCCGGACCACAACGTACCAACGACTCCAGAGCGCAAGGGCGGCATCGCCGCGATTGCCGACCAGGTCTCGCGTTTGCAGGTTCAGACCCTCGATGACAACTGTGATGAATACGGCATCGTCGAGTTCAAGATGAACGACATCCGCCAGGGCATCGTCCACGTGATCAGCCCGGAGCAGGGCGCGACCTTGCCGGGCATGACCGTGGTCTGTGGCGACTCGCATACCTCGACCCACGGCGCCTTCGGCGCGCTGGCGCACGGTATCGGCACCTCCGAGGTCGAGCATGTGCTCGCCACCCAGTGCCTCGTCGCCAAGAAAATGAAGAACATGCTGGTGCGCGTCGAAGGCCAGTTGCCGTTCGGCGTGACCGCCAAGGACATCGTCCTCGCGGTGATCGGCAAGATCGGCACTGCCGGCGGTAACGGCCATGCCATCGAATTCGCTGGCAGCGCGATCCGCGACTTGTCCGTCGAAGGCCGCATGACCATCTGCAACATGTCCATCGAAGCTGGCGCCCGTGTGGGTCTGGTGGCTGCCGACGAGAAGACCGTCGAGTACGTCAAGGGCCGTCCATTCGCCCCGAAAGGCGCGCAGTGGGACATGGCCGTCGCAGCCTGGAAAGACCTGGTGTCCGACGCCGACGCAAAGTTCGACACCGTGGTTGAACTCGACGCCGCGCAGATCAAGCCGCAAGTCAGCTGGGGCACTTCGCCTGAGATGGTGTTGGCAGTTGACCAGAACGTACCGGACCCGGCCCAAGAGATGGATCTGGTCAAGCGCGACTCGATCGTCCGCGCCTTGAAATACATGGGGTTGAGCGCCAATCAGGCGATCACCGACATTCAGCTGGATCGCGTGTTCATCGGCTCCTGCACCAACTCGCGCATCGAAGACTTGCGCGCGGCGGCGGTGATCGCCAAGGGCCGCAAAGTGGCGTCGACCATCAAGCAGGCCATCGTGGTGCCGGGCTCGGGTCTGGTGAAAGCCCAGGCTGAGGCCGAAGGTCTCGACAAGATTTTCCTCGAAGCCGGTTTCGAATGGCGTGAGCCGGGTTGCTCGATGTGCCTGGCGATGAACCCGGACCGTTTGGAGTCCGGCGAGCATTGCGCCTCGACCTCCAACCGTAACTTCGAAGGCCGTCAGGGCGCCGGTGGCCGTACCCATCTCGTGAGCCCGGCCATGGCCGCTGCGGCGGCGGTGAACGGTCGTTTCATCGACGTTCGTGAATTGATTTAAGGAGCGCAGCATGAAAGCTTTTACCCAGCACACTGGTCTTGTCGCGCCTCTGGATCGTGCCAACGTCGACACCGACCAGATCATTCCGAAGCAGTTCTTGAAGTCGATCAAGCGCACCGGTTTCGGCCCGAACCTGTTCGACGAGTGGCGTTACCTGGATGTCGGTCAGCCTTACCAGGACAACTCCAAACGCCCGTTGAACAAGGATTTCGTGCTCAACGCCGAGCGTTATCAAGGCGCCAGCGTGTTGCTGGCCCGCGAGAACTTCGGTTGCGGCTCCAGCCGTGAACACGCGCCGTGGGCGCTGGAAGAATACGGTTTTCGCAGCATCATCGCGCCGAGCTACGCCGACATCTTCTTCAACAACAGCTTCAAGAACGGCTTGCTGCCGATCATCTTGAGCGACGCTGAAGTCGATGAGTTGTTCAAGCAGGTCGAGGCCGAGCCTGGTTATCAATTGCAGGTTGATCTGCAAGCGCAGACCGTGACCCGTCCGGATGGCAAGGTTTACAACTTCGAGATCGACGCGTTCCGCAAGCATTGCCTGTTGAACGGTCTGGACGATATCGGTTTGACCTTGCAGGACGGTGATGCGATTGCGACGTTTGAAGCCAAGCACCGTGTGAGCCAGCCTTGGTTGTTCCGCGACGCATAATTTGCGTATGGCGAATGGCGCCATCGCGAGCAGGCTCACTCCTACAGGGGAACGCATTTC
>NZ_NQYG01000009.1:0-170415 GCF_002878485.1 Pseudomonas sp. AD21 | reverse complement strand
ACCGCGAATCTCGTCCTGCAGATCCACAACAACGACGACCCGGTGATCCTCAACGGCCTCGACGTCAATGGTGGCGAACTCACGGTCTACGAAAAAAACCTCAGCGACGGCAGCAGCCCCAACACCCCGGCCCTGACCCAGAGCGGCACCTTCACCGTGACCGCGCTCGATGGTCTGCAAACCCTCACCGTCGGCGGCATCGCCGTGGTCACCAATGGTGTCGCTGCAGGCTTCCCGCAATCGGTCACTACACCGCTCGGCAGCACGCTGACCATCACCGGTTACAACCCGGCCACGGGCGTGGTGAGTTACAGCTACACGCTGGTGGACAACGAGGCTCACCCGACCGGTAACGGCGCCAACAGCCTCACCGAGAACTTCAACGTGGTCGCCACCGACGGCGATGGCAGCACCGCCTCCGGGCAGATCAACGTCAATATCATCGATGACCTGCCGACCGCGAAAGCCGACACCGGCTCGGTGGTGGAGGGCGGTACGGTCAATGTCAGCGTGCTGGGCAATGACGTTACCGGTGCGGACGGCGCAGCGGCGGGCGGTGCAGTGGTCGGCGTGCGCGCCGGCGGCGACACTTCAAGCTCGGCGATCGGTGGCCTCAACAGCAACATCAACGGCACCTACGGCTACCTGACTCTGGATGCGGCGGGCACCGCCATTTACCACAGCAACCCGAACTCGGTGAGCCCACCGGGTGCCACCGACACCTTCACCTACACCATCCGCGACGGTGACGGCGACGAAAGCACCACCACCATCACCATCAATGTGGCCGACAGCAAACTCGTAGCCTCGGTCGATCAGGATGTGACGGTCTATGAAAAAGCTCTCGACCTGACCAAGGACGGCCAGGATCTGGCCCCCGGAACGGTGACCGGCAGTGATCCGAGCAATACCGGCGAAACCGCCACCGGCACGCTGGTCGGCGCGGTCACTGGCGGCAGCGGGGCGATCACTTACACCCTGGTCGGCAGCGCCACCGGCACTTACGGGCAGATCCAGCTCAACGCCGACGGCACCTACACCTACACCCTGACCTCGGCGCCGAAAACCACGCCGAACGCCAACGACGGCGCCAACACCCTGAGCGAAAGTTTCACCTACAAAGCCACTGATGCGCTGGGCAACAGCACCACCAGTACGCTCGTGGTCAACATCGTCGACGACGTGCCAAAAGCTGTACCTTCGGATCGTTCGGTGGCGGCGGTGGAGATCGATTCGAACCTGCTGATCGTCCTCGACATCTCCGGCAGCATGGTCGATCCGTCAGGCGTGCCGGGGCTGTCGCGGCTGGATCTGGCGAAACAGGCCATCAGTGCCTTGCTCGACAAATATGACGACCTTGGTGATGTGAAGGTGCAACTCGTCACCTTCAGCAGCAGTGCCACCGACAGAACGTCGGTGTGGGTTGACGTCGCAACCGCCAAATCGATTCTCGCCGGCCTCACGGCGGGTGGTGGCACCAACTACGACGCGGCTGTGGCGATGATGCAAAACGCCTTCAACACCTCGGGCAAACTCACCGGGGCGCAGAACGTCGGCTACTTCTTCTCCGACGGCAAACCGACCACCGGCCAGGAGATCGGTACCGCCGACGAGACCGCGCTGAAAAACTTCCTCGATGCCAACAACATCAAGAACTACGCGATTGGCCTGGGCAGCGGCGTGAGCAACGCCAACCTCGACCCGCTGGCCTATGACGGCATCAGCCACACCAACACCAACGCAGTGGTGGTCACCGACCTCAATCAACTCAACTCGGTGCTGTCGGGCACCGTGGAAGGGGCGCCGGTCACCGGTTCGCTGCTGGGCGAGGGCGGTACGTTCGGTGCCGATGGCGGTTTCATCAAATCCATCGTGATCGACGGCACCACCTATACCTATGACCCGCGCGCCAACAGCGGCCAGGGTTCGTTGACCCCAAGCGGCGGCACCAACCACGGCACGTTCAACACGGTGAACAACACGCTGAGCATCGCCACCAACAACAGCGGCACGCTGGTGATCAACCTCGACACTGGCGATTACAGCTACACCTCGCAGAAAACCACCACCACGGTGATCACCGAGAACATCGGTTTCACCCTCAGCGACAACGACGGCGACCTCGCCAGCTCGACGCTGACCGTGAAAGTGATCCCCAACTCGCCACCGGTGGCGGCGGACGATCACGTCATCACCAACGTGCTGTCGAGCAGCGTCACAGTGCCGGGCGAACTGTTGCTGGCCAACGACACCGATCCCGACGGCGACACGCTCAACGCTTCGCCTACCGCGTTCAACACTGGTTGGGTGGCCAAGGGCGCGGACTTCACCGGCACCGGTGCGATCAACTTCGCCGGCACCGGCAACACAGCAGCCAACCAGAGCCTGGCCGATGTGCGCAACGCGTTTGCGGCCAATACCGCAGCGATGACGGCAGTACTGGTGGTCAGCGGCTACCTCGGCGCGGTGACCAACGCCAATGCCAACGATGAAGACCTGATCACCGTCAAACTGAAACAGGGCGAAACCCTGAACCTGGATCACAACCTGGCGGCCGGCCACATCACGATGGAGTACTCGGTCAACGGCGGCGCGTTCACCAGCATCGCCGACGGCGGCACCATCACCGCCAGCGCCGATGGCACTTATCAGATCCATGTGACCAACATCAGCAACACCAGCGGCAGTAACCCGACGGCAGCGGAAAACTACCAACTGACCATGACGGTCAACTACGCCGGCGCCCACGACGTGACGCCGGACTTCAACGGTACCTACACCGCCAACGACAACCACGGCGGCAGCGACACGGCCAATGTCAGCATCACCTATCAGGATGGTCATACCCTCACCGGTACCGCAGGCGACGACATCCTGGTAGCCGGCACTGGCAACAACATCCTCAACGGCGGCGACGGCAATGACGTGCTAACCGCCGGCTCCGGCAATAACGAGATGCACGGCGGCGCCGGCAACGACTTGCTCTACAGCGGCCCGGGCAACGACATTCTCGACGGCGGCACTGGCATCGACACGGTCAGCTATGCCCATGCCACTGCCGGGGTTACGGTCAACCTCGGCCTGCTCGGTGCGCAAAACACCATTGGCGCCGGCACCGACACTCTCAGCAATATCGAAAACCTGGTCGGCTCGAACTTCAACGACACCCTGACCGGCGACAACAATAACAACGTGATCAACGGCGGGCTGGGCAACGACATCCTCAACGGTGGCGGCGGTGACGACCTGCTGATCGGCGGCATGGGCAACAACACCCTGACCGGCGGCCCGGGCGCCGACACCTTCCAGTACCTGAAGGGCAACACCGGCCACGACACCATCACCGACTTTACCCCGGGCACCGACAAGCTCGACCTGTCGCAACTGCTGCAAGGTGAAAACGGCACCACGGCGTCGCTCGACGACTACCTGCACTTCACCGTCACCGGCAGCGGCGCCTCGGTGCTCACCAGCATCGACGTCAGTGCCCTGGCCGGCGCCACGCCGAACCAGACCATCGACCTGGCCGGCGTCAACCTCGCCAGCCACTACGGCGTGACCCCGGGGGCGGGCGGGGTGATTGCCAGCGGGCACGACACGGCGACGATCATCAGCGGGATGTTGAATGATCATTCGCTGAAGGTGGATACGGTGTAAGCGGCTTTTGATTCGGGCCTGAAACGACAAAACCCGCCGCCCCGGTTATGGGGCGGCGGGTTTTGTCTGTCTGATGGTATGGCGTTGCTCATTCGTGATCGTTCCCACGCTCTGCGTGGGTATGCAGCCCGGGACGCTCGGCGTCCTCTCCAGAGCCGAACGCAGAGCGTCCGAAGAGGCATTCCCACGCAGAGCGTGGGAACGATCGGTTGTCTGGCCTACTGCGGCAACTCCAGATTATCCATCACCCGATTCACCGCCAGCTCCCCGAGCATGATCAGTTGGCAACAGCGTCCTGCGCTGCGACGCGGGTATGAGGTGGGCGAAGTCATGAGCGATGGTTCTGGCTGAGGCGAGTGTTTCTGTCTTCAGTTACGGTGTGCAGGACACGGATACACTTTGCCTGAACCGAGGTAATAACTTGCGGGCTATGTGTCGTGACAATGAACTGAATATTTGGAAAGGCACCGAGCAGATCAGGTATGACCGTTTGTTGCCACGCAGGATGAAGGTGCATGTCGACCTCATCGATCAATACCACACCCGTGCATTGGTGAGGCGCGGTAATGCCCAAGTGGGGATTTAGCTTTATGCAGCGATAGGCAATATCTGCCGCCAAAGCGACGATGTTACGGATACCGTCGCTGAGTTGGCTGACTTTCAGCATCCCATGAATTGGATGCTCAAGTACAAGATCGGAAAACTCACTGCTATAAGCCAGATTTCTCCAGCCAGTTTGAGTCGCGAGGACAGCATTTACTGCATTCTGGACAGCCAGTACCGGATGCGCGAACTCATCCTTGACATCAATACTCAGATGTCCGCGTTCAATGTTGCGAATTTGCTCATCGCGGTAACTGCGGAAAATTCGCGTGTACCACTTAGCGAAGTGCTTATAACTGGATGCCGGATCCAGACAATCGCGGTAGGCGTACGTCCTGGAAAATTCGGCGTTTTCCGCCTTCTCGAATGCAGCGGTCAGCTTTTTCTGACTCCAGAGCCGACCGGTGCCGTAGTAGGCCAGAACGGGTAAATCGAATGGAGGCTGGTCCGAAACTGCGCGGTTGAAAATCTGTACCTCTAAGGCTTCGGCTGCTGCCTCAAGCTTGTTGGCCGCGTCATCACCGCGGGTCTGTGTGCCTTTACGAATGCTTTCACGGCGCCGAGTCCACTCCCAGTTTTGTCCATGCAGAGTTGCTTGAGCAGACAGTCGAGCAGGAAGAGATGGTTCCATTTGATGCGCTTTTAGGGGGCGCAAAAAAACGTCTTCCGGATGAATTCCGGTGATGTCATTGGTAGTGCTGCCGAGGTCAAACCCGCGAACGTAAGGCCACAACGCCACCTTGATAGCATCCAACAGACTTGTCTTGCCTTGACCGTTGCGCGCGACCAACAAAGTCAGATGAGTATCGAGTTCAAGTGTCAGCGATGGGAAACAACGGTAGTTTTCCAGCTCCAGCCTGATCAGTTTCACAGACTTTCCTCCATGTAGACCGATGCCAGGCTGCGGCAGTGGTGGTGTTTCCAAGGATCAGATTTGGCGCAAATTCTACTGTGATTGGAAACAGGTGCATACCTGTCCTCTATCCAGTAGTGCATCAAGGTTTGCGCAAGGTCTTCTGCCGCAAAATATAAACCGTCACCAAAACCGCACTCGTCAACATGAACCCCCGCGCCCACGGTAGTGGCACCAGGTAACACGAAAACACAATGCTCGCCCACATCAGGCCGATCGCATAGACCTTGCCCTTGAGCGGAATGCCGTTGCCATTGAGGTAGTCACGGATCCATGGCCCGAGCTTCGGGTGCTCGACCAGCCATTGATAGAAACGCGGAGAGCTGCGCGCGAAGCAGGCCGCTGCGAGCAGGAGGAAGGGCGTGGTGGGCAGGACGGGCAGGAAGATCCCGATCACCCCCAATGCCACGCTGAGCCAGCCGATGGCCAGCAGCAAGTAGCGCAACATCAGGGGACGGTTGCCTATGGGGTTGTCCATAGGCTGGTTCTTAGTGGTGACGTGGCTTGAGGATCGCCGGTTTTTCGTCTGGCGCCTGGCACAGCAGGTACAGCGCGGTCAGGGCTTCCGGGATCTGCACGATCATGTCGTCCATCAGGTTGGCGTCCTTGGCGATGTCTTCGAACTCTGGCTGTTCGTCGAACAGGCCCGAACCGACCATGATCGGCAGGAGCATTTCGCTGACTTCCTCTTCGGCGGTCTCGAACCAGGCGGCTTCACGCAGGAACACGCCTTCCATGAAACCGATGCACCAGCCGCGCAGTTCGGAATCGTCCGGCTCTTCGCCGAGATCCAGGTCACATGGCAGCTCGAATTCTTCATCGGAGGCCAGTTGGCGGGCGATGTGCGCCTTGAGGCCGATCAGCGTGGCTTCGATTTCTGCGCGCTGGGCGTCATCGGCGTAATGCGGTTCTTCAGCGAACAGGGCGTCGATCCACTCACGCTCCGGTACGTCTTCGGCACAGATCGACAACGCGGTCAGGTAACCGTGGGCGGCCACGTAATCCAGCGCCTCTTCGTGCAGCTCGTCGGCGTCGAGAAAGACTTGCAGGCGGGTTAGTTGCTCAGCGAAGGACATTACGGGGCTACCTTGGGGGAATAAACAATGCGGGAATTCTAGGCCTTCTTGAGCGCTCAAGCCAGCCGCACGGCAGATTTGCCGGCTACAACACAAAACCTGTAGGAGTGAGCCTGCTCGCGATAGCGGTGTGTCAGTCACTTTGATGCTGGAAGTGCCGCCGTCATCGCGAGCAGGCTCACTCCTACAGGGAGTTATGTGTGGCAGATTAATCAGTGTCTTCTCAGCGGCACCCCCTGCCGGGGAGGGCTCGGGTATACTGCCGCGTTTTGCGGTCCCTGCCCGTATTGCGGCTGTCATTGCAATGCGCTCTTACGTTTTGTTTAAGCAGCCATGGCTGTCCTGAACCAGCCTGTGCAGGGATGTTTCGGTAGATTTTTGGAGTTTTTATGCTCGAACAGGCTCAACGCGTCCTCAAGGACATCTTCGGCTACGACAGTTTCCGTGGCCGTCAGGGTGCAATCATTGAGCGCGTGGCCAGCGGCGGTGATGCGCTGGTGCTGATGCCTACCGGTGGTGGCAAATCGCTGTGCTTCCAGGTGCCGGCGCTGTTGCGCGAGGGCCTGGCGGTGGTCGTCTCACCGTTGATCGCCCTGATGGACGATCAGGTCGCCACCCTCGAAGAGCTGGGCGTGGCCGCTGCGGCGCTGAACTCCACGCTGAGTGCCGAACAGCAGCGTGATCTGGCGACGCGGATCAAGCGCGGCGAAGTGAAAATGCTCTATCTGGCCCCCGAGCGCCTGGTACAGCCGCGCATGCTGTCGTTCCTGCAAGGCTTGAACATTGCGCTGTTCGCCATCGACGAGGCGCATTGTGTATCGCAATGGGGCCACGATTTCCGTCCGGAATACCTGCAACTGGGCCAGTTGGCGGAAATGTTCCCCGACGTGCCGCGCATCGCCCTGACCGCCACCGCCGACAAGCGCACCCGCGAAGAAATCGTCACCCGGCTGCATCTGCAGAATGCCGAGCGCTTCCTCTCGAGCTTCGATCGCCCGAACATCTTCTACCGCATCGTGCCCAAGGAGCAGCCGCGCAAGCAGTTGCTGGCGTTCCTCGCCGAGCGGCGCAGCGATGCCGGCATCGTCTACTGCCTGTCGCGCAAGAAAGTCGAGGAAGTGGCGACGTTCCTCAGTGAGCAGGGTTTCCCGGCGCTGCCGTATCACGCCGGTCTGCCCAACGATCTGCGGGCGTTCAACCAGAAGCGCTTCCTCAACGAGGAAGGCCTGATCATGGTCGCCACCGTGGCGTTCGGCATGGGCATCGACAAACCCAACGTGCGTTTTGTCGCGCACCTCGATCTGCCGAAATCCCTTGAAGCCTATTACCAGGAAACCGGTCGCGGCGGCCGTGACGGTCTGCCGGCAGATGCGTGGATGGCCTACGGTCTGCAAGACGTGGTGATGCTCAAGCAAATGCTGCAGAACTCCGAAGGCGATGAGCGCCACAAGCGTCTGGAGCAGCACAAGCTCGACGCCATGCTGTCGCTCTGCGAAGAAACCCGTTGCCGTCGTCAGACCCTGCTGGCGTATTTCGATGAAGACATGCCCGAGCCGTGCGGCCATTGCGACAACTGTGTCGATGGCGTGCAGACCTGGGACGCCACTGAACCTGCGCGTCAGGCGTTGTCGGCGATTTTCCGCACGGGGCAGCGGTATGGCGTCGGTCATCTGGTCGACGTGCTGCTGGGCAAGGACAACGAGAAAATTCGCAGTTTCGGCCATCAGCACCTGTCGGTGTGGGGTGTCGGCAAGGCGCTGAGCGAGAGCGAATGGCGCTCGCTGTTCCGCCAGTTGGTGGCGCGAGGGTTGGCGGATGTCGATCACGAAGGTTATGGCGGTCTGCGCCTCAACGACAGTTGCCGGCCATTGCTCAAGGGCGAAGTGAGCCTGGAGCTGCGCCGCGATCTCAAGCCGCAAGTCGCTGCCAAGAGCAACAGCAAGAGCCCGGCCAGCCAACTGGTGCGTGGCGAAGAGCGCGAACAGTGGGAAGCCCTGCGCGCGCTGCGGCGCAAACTCGCCGAAGAACATGGCGTGCCGCCGTACGTCATCTTCCCCGACTCGACGTTGCTGGAAATGCTCCGCAGCCAGCCGACCTCGCTGGCAGACATGGCTCGGGTCAGTGGTGTCGGTGCGCGCAAACTGGAGCGTTACGGCGAGGCCTTCCTCGAAGTGCTCGGCGGCGAGGCCGAGGCGCCGAAAGTGGTGGCCGACGTGCGTCACGAACTGATCACCCTGGCCCGCGCCGGCATGACTCCGATGCAGATCGCCGGGCAGTTGCAGTGCTCGGAGAAGAACGTCTACACGATGCTCGCCGAGGCCATCGGCAAGCAGCAGTTGTCGCTGGAGCAGGCGCTGGACTTACCGGAAGAGCTGATGGGGGAAGTGCAGGACGCGTTCCTCGACGGCGAGGGCGAATTGCCGTCGGTCGCTGAAGTGGCCGAGCTGTTTGCGGGTCGTGTTCCGGAGGGTGTGCTCTATTGCGTAAGGGCTGCGCTGCAATCGGAATTCGAAATGTAAGACGGCGTTTGCGCCAACCGTCAGGCAGTTGTAACGATTCAGTACAGGTCGGCTCTTGCCTATAGCCAAATGTCATGCTTAGCTGACTAATAATTAGTTTTTCTCTATTTGTCAGTCTACTCATGAGTGTTTTATGCCGTTAACCGATCAACACCGCTTTGGCATGCAACTGGCCCAGATGTCCCGTGGCTGGCGTGCCGAACTGGATCGCCGCCTGGCTGGTCTGGGTCTGTCCCAGGCCCGCTGGCTGGTGCTGCTGCATCTGGCGCGATTTGAAGACGCGCCGACCCAACGCGAGCTGGCGCAAAGTGTCGGCGTCGAAGGGCCGACCCTGGCCCGCTTGCTCGATAGCCTGGAAAGCCAGGGCCTGGTGCAACGCCAGTCCGTGATGGAAGACCGTCGGGCGAAAAAAATCGTTCTCTGCGCCCCGGCGCTGCCACTGATCGAACAAATCGAAACCATTGCCACGCAACTACGCAGCGAGCTGTTCGTCGGTATCGACGAGGCGGACATGAAGGTCTGCATGCGGGTTCACGGGCACATTCTGGCCAACCTGGAAAAATCTTGAGGCATAACCGCACGCCGGTTCTTTGAGGGATCGCGCAGAGCAGACTATAAGAACTACTGGGCAATATCGTGTTCGTACCGGATGTGCGAACGCATAGAAGTCGGTTTTGCTTATTTAAGGGATGCTCATGCTCGCAAGTCGGCACGTGGTACTGCGCGGTGGCGCCAAATGGCTGCTGGTCGCTGGCGTATTCAGCTATTCGACCTGGTCGATGGCTCTGGGTCTGGGGGACATCACTGTTCACTCAGGCCTCAATCAGCCGCTCAAGGCCGACATCGCGCTGGTCGATGCCAGTGGCCTCAGTGCCAGCGACCTCTCGGTCAGTCTGGCCACGGCGGAGGAATTCGGCCGGGCCGGGGTCGAGCGGGTGTTCTTCCTCAATGACCTGCGGTTCACCCCGATCCTGCATGGCAATCGCCAGATGATCCGGGTGACCTCGCGCAAACCGGTCAAAGAACCTTTCCTTAATTTTCTGCTGCAGCTCAATCAGCCCAATGGCCGTTTGCTGCGCGAGTACACGCTGCTGATCGATCCGCCGGGTTCTCCGAGCATCGTGCCGGCCACGGATGAACCCGCCCCACGCCCGCAATCCTCTGAATTCCCTACCGTCGACCCCGCCACGGCGGCGCCTCAGGCTGCCCAGGGCAAACGCGACGTTGCCCCTTCAGCGTCGGTGCCACCTGCGGCGGCTGCACCGGCCAACGCGGCGCTGACCGAGCAACTGGCGGCCAACGTGCTGCAGAACCAGCAGCTGCAAAAGACCGTCGACGAACTGAACGCGAAACTGCAGGCGCAGGATGCGCAGATTGCCGATGGCAAAAAGCAGGTCAGTGATCTGCAAACGCGGTTGACCGAGCTGCAAAAGCCACCGGCACCGGTCATATCACCAACGGCACCCGAGCCTGCGCCCGCACCGCCGCAAGCCGAAGACGACGGCCTGAACTGGCCGCTGCTCGGCGGTTTGCTGCTGTTGCTGGGCGTGTTGGGGGGCGGGCTATTCGTGCGCCGTCGCCGTCAATTGGCCCAGGATGTTGCGCCGCTGGCGATTGTCCCGGCAGGCCATGAACCGGATCTGGATGAGACCCCCACCACAGCTTCCACCAGCATCAAAGCAACCACCGAGCATCGTGAAGAGCCGGCGGCGGGCGACGTGCTGGAAGCGGTGGGGATTTACCTGGCCTACGGACGCCTGAACGAGGCTGCCGGGATGCTACGCAATGCCTTGGACAAGGAGCCGAAGCGCATCGATCTGGGGCTGCAATTGCTCGAAGTGCTGGGGCGCCAGGGTGACAGCGCGGCCTATGAGCAACAGGAAACCCAGTTGCGCGGGGCAGGAGTCGATCCGCAGCAACTGGAGGCTATCCGTGCACGTCATCCAAAGCTCAACAGTGCTGCGCCAATGGCACCGGTAGTGCCTGTCGTCGTTGCCGCACCGGTGGCTGCGGCACAACCGGCGCCAGAGGATGATTTCGAATTGAACCTGGGCGAGTTGTCGATGGCGTCCAGCTGGGATCTGGAGGATGGCCGTGCGGCAGCCGATCGGCCGTCAGCAGCCGTCTCCGTGTCGGGTTCGCGCCTTGAGATGTTGCCGACGGACTTTGAATTGCCTGAAGCCGCAGTGAACCATGAGACGGAGCTGGAATGGATCCCCGAGCCAGACGCGCAGCCGCTGGATGACGATTTTCTCAATGAGTTTGGCGATCCGCAGCCATCACTGGGGCTGGAGCCGCTGGCGTGGCAGGAACCGGAACCAGCCGCTGGATCAGTGAAACTCGAACAGGCGCAGACCTGCATTGATGACGGGGATATCGACAGCGCGATTGCGTTGCTCAATGAGTTGCTCAAGGAAGGGGACGAGCCGCTCAAACAGACCGCGCGGACGTTATTGGCGGGGATTCGCTGATGGTTGAGTTACCGGGATTGTTGGGTGACTGAACAATCGCCTTCGCGAGCAAGCCCGCTCCCACAGGTTTTTGTGTCGATCAGAGATATTGTGAACACCTCCGAAACTGTGGGAGCGGGCTTGCTCGCGAAGGCGGCCTGCCAGGCAACATCAATCCTCCTGAGTGCTTAGAACGTCTGCCCCAGATTCAGATAAACCGCCTGCTCGTTCGCATCATTCAAGCCATACGTGAAATTCAACGGCCCCAGCGGCGTATCGAAACCGATGAACACGCTGGCGGCATTGATATAGCCGCTGTCGAATTCATTGTTGTTGTTCCATGCCCGGCCCCGTTCCAGCGAGGCGCCGGCGTACAGCGGGAAGTCCAGCGGCAGGTACGAACGCGGCGTCAGTCGACGGTAATACACGGCGCGCATCAGGCTGATGTTCTGCCCGGAGATCGAGTCCTCACGGAACCCCGACAACTGCCGCGCGCCGCCGAGCAGGAAGCTTGAGGTCACCACGTTGGCATCGTCCAGCGTGCGGGCATAGCGCCCGCCGAGAATCAGCGTGTCCGGGCCATGGCTCATGGCTTTGTCGAGTTTGAATTCCCACTGGCGATAGCGCGTGTCCGAACCCAGGCTCGGTTCGAATTGCTGCAGGGTCAGGCTGACGTCCTTGCCTTCGTGGGGGAAGTAGACGTTGTCCAGCGAGTCGAATGAGTACTTCAGCGAATAGAAACCTTCCTTGAAGTTTTCGCTCGGCAGATCCTGATCGCCGATCCGCACATCCGCTTTGCCCCAGGCTTCACCGACGCCGAAGCGGATTTCGCCGTTGTTGCCGATCTGTCGGCCAAAGTTGAGGCCGAATCCGTAGCGTTCGACGCGGTATTGGGCGATCGGGTCGTTGTCGAGCACGGCATCGACGTTCTGCGCTTCAAACGCTGCATAAGGCGCGACGAAATAGCGCGAGCCGACGTCCAGCGGCTGATAGAACTCGGTGTAGAGCTCCTGTTTGTCGCCGATCTGCGCCCGGGTCAGCCATTCGGCGCCGAGGCGGTTGATGCCGTTGATGCGGTAACTGGCGCCGAGGTTGAAGGCGCTGTCACCGCGCATGTCGTCCGACAGGTTCAGGCCAACCCGCAGGTAATCGGTGCCGCTGCGTTTGCCCCGGGCACTGATCACCAGGGTGTGATCCTGGCCCTTGTGCACCACGCGGTACTGCACCTGTTCGAAGTAGTCGAGGCCGTACAGTGTGCCCATGTCCGAGTGCAGTCGGCCGAGGTCCAGCGGTTCGCCGATGGGCTGGCGGATGTAGTAGCGGATCACGTCGTCGCCGACTTTCGAGTCGTTCTCGACTTTGATTGCGGTGATGATCGGCGTGCGCTGGCCCGGGGCGCGGGCAGCATTGAGTTCGGCGTCCTGGGATTCGCGGGGTTTGAGCACTGCGAGGCGCGCGTCGAGAATCTTCGTGGCGCGGTAACCGGCGTCGATCATCTCCTGGGCCTTGCCGAAATCAGTCACGCCGAACGCCGCCAGTGCCGGCTGGATCAACACATCGGAGGGCTTGAGGGCGGCCAGCTGTTCTTCGGAGTTGCGCCGGGTCATCAGGGTGATCGACTGATTCAGCACATCGACCACGGTGGTCAGTTGCTTGCGGTTGCGCAGCGGGGTGCCGATGTCGACCACGATGGCCACGTCGACGCCCATTTCCCGGGCGACGTCGAGCGGGATGTTGTCGGTCATGCCGCCGTCCACCAGCAGTCGGCCGTCCAGCTCGACCGGAGCAAATACCGCCGGGATCGACATGCTGGCGCGGATCACTTGGGGCAGATGGCCTTTGCGGAACACCACTTTTTCGCCGTTGGCGATGTCGGTGGCGACGGCGCGGAACGGGATCGGCAGTTTGTCGAAGTCCCGGGTGTCGCTGGTGTGCGCCAGCAGGCTTTCGAGCATCAGCGCCAGGTTCTGGCCCTGAATCACCCCCAATGGAAGGCCGAGGCTGCCGTCATCGCGAAAGCTCAGTTGCTGTTTCACCAGAAAATCGCGGTCGTCCTGCTTGCGTCGAAACGGCACGTCTTCGCGTGGCGGAGCGTCGGACAGTGCCTGCTGCCAGTCGATGTTCAGCGCGAGTTTTTCCAGTTCATCGATCTTGTAGCCCGAGGCATACAGGCCGCCGACCACCGCGCCCATGCTGGTGCCGGCAATCGCATCGATCTTGATGCCTTGTTCCTCAAGGGCCTTGAGCACGCCGATGTGCGCCAGACCACGGGCGGCACCACCGGACAGCACCAGGCCGACTTTCGGGCGCGATGCCTCACTGGCGTGAACGAGCAAAGGAAGAAAGCCAAGCAACAGGCAAAACAGCAAACGGCGCATGGTGAGTCTCGGGGCAAGCGATAAAGCCGGCTATTATAGCGGCGCCCTCTGTCTCAGGAGTTTCAGCGAACATGACTGTCGCAAAAGCAGAAGTTGTCATCACCTATTGCACCCAATGCCAGTGGCTGCTGCGCGCCGCGTGGCTGGCGCAGGAACTGCTCAGCACCTTCGCTGACGACCTCGGCAAAGTGTCACTGGTGCCAGGCACCGGCGGGGGATTTCACATCACCTGCGCCGGTGTGCAGATCTGGGAACGCAAGGCCGACGGCGGTTTTCCCGAGGCCAAGGTGTTGAAGCAGCGGGTTCGCGATCAGATTGATCCTGACCGCGATCTCGGTCACAACGACCGCACTCAGTGAGACGCAGCCTCGGCGGCGACGGTTTTCTTGTCGGCATGGCCGGACATCCGCGCTGACACGACGATGGCAACAATGATCAACGCACCGCCGATCAACATCTTCGACGTCGGGTTTTCATTGAACAACAGCCAGGCGACGGTGATGCCGTAGACCGGCTCCAGCGCAAACACTACTGCCGCCGTACGCGCCTTGATCACCGCCAGACTTGCCACAAACAGGCTGTGCGCGACGCCGGTACAGAACACCCCGAGCAGCGCAATCCACAGCCAGTCGAGTGCGCGCACTTCGCTCAGCTGCGGTGCTGCAACTGGGAGTAGACACAGCGCCACCACGACGTTTTGGCACAGCGCCGCTTGCACCGCCGGAATACGCCCGGAGCTGGCGCGGTTGGTCAGTGACAACAGCGAGAACAGCAGTCCTGACAGCACCGACCAAAGCAAGCCGATGGTCGCGCCGCTGCCCAGGTCGAAGGCCGGGGTCACCAGAATCAGGCCGATGCTGACCAGCACCACCAGCACAATTTCATTGGCACGGATGCGTTCTCGGAAGATCAGCCCTTCGAGAATCACCGTGAAGGCCGGGAAACTGGCGAAGCCCAATGTTGCGATGGCGACACCGGCGATCTTCACCGACAGGAAGAAACTCACCCAGTGCCCGGCCAGCAATACGCCGCTGAGGGCCAGGCGCCGCCAATCCACGGCCTGAAGTTTCTGCCAGCCGTGCTGACTGGCAAAACGGGCGAAAAATGCCAAGGCGAGCACGGCGAAAGCAGCGCGACCGAAGACGATCACGGCGGGGGACGCAGCAGCGAGTTTGCCGAACACACCGGTCAGGCCAAACATCAAAGCACCGATATGCAGAGCGCCGAGGGCGGTACGCGGAGTCATCGAAATCCTTCTATCTCAAACACAATTCTTGATCGTTCCCACGCTCTGCGTGGTAACGCCTCTGGGGACGCTCTGCGTCCAGTGACGCGGAGCGTCACGGGCTGCATTCCCACGCGGAGCGTGGGAACGATCAGCAGCGGACACATAATGAGCCGGGGAAGGTCGAAAGTCTGTCGGCGGACTATCGTCGTTTGTCGCAGGAGTCGCGACGAAGCTGGCCGGGTGATGCGCCGAACTCGCGCAGCACGGCGGCCGAGAAGGCACTCTGCGAGCTGTAGCCGACGCGACTGGCAATCTCGCCAATCGGCAGTGCGGTGTCGCGCAGCATTTGCACCGCAAGATGCAGACGTCGGCTGCGGATGTAATCCATCGGCGTCTGCCCGCATTCGGCCATGAAGCGTGCATGCAGGCGCGCGCTTGAGAGCCCGGCAACCCGCGCCAGATCGGCAACCTGCAGCGGATAAGCGGCGTTTTGCTCGATGTGCGCATCCAGCGCCGCATAGGGCAGGCGTCGGGCCGCCAGCTCGGCCGGCCGCGCCTGATTGAGGCTGGCCAGGAGCAACACTGAACCTTGCTGCGCGATCAACGGATCGCTGACCGGACTGTTCGCCAGCCAACTGACCAACTGACTCTGCCCGGAATCCAGCGACAGGCGCGCGGGCTGATCAAGCAAGCGGCGGCTGGCGTCGGCATGATCGCCCAGCGAGTCGACCAGCCATTGCCCGTCAGGAATATCCATCACCAGACAGCGGCTGCCATCGGGACTGCCGCAGGCATGATGAGCGCCGGAAGGGATCACCACGAAGCTCTGCTGACGAACCTGGCTGCCACAACCCTCGACCTCGAAATCCAACGCACCGGACAGCCCGAACACCAGTTGCGCGTGGTCGTGGCTGTGGACGATCAAGTCGTGGGTGTACTGACGCAGGGTGAGGATCGGTCGCATGGCAGGGTCGTCTCCGAAGTGATCGCCAGTCTACACCGACCCACGCCGGATGCGTTGTCACACGACTGACTCACGCTTGTCATGGTCGATTAACCGGACAAGCGCAGAGTGGCGAAAACATCGCAGAGGGTTGCCCATGACCAGCGCCGAGCTCGCCAGACCCAGCCGTAAACAACGGGTGCGTACCCTGTGGATTTCCGACGTGCATTTGGGCACGCGTGATTGCCAGGCCGAGCACTTGTCGCAATTTCTCAAGGGCTACCACGCCGACAAGATCTACCTGGTCGGTGACATCATCGACGGCTGGAAGCTGCGCGGCGGCATGTATTGGCCGCAGGCGCACACCAACGTGATCCGCCGCCTGCTGACCATGAGCAAACGCGGCACCGAGGTGATCTACGTCACCGGCAACCACGACGAGTTTTTGCGTCGTTATTCGAAGCTGATCCTGGGCAACATTCAGTTGGTTGACGAGGCGGTGCACGTCACGGCGGATGGTCGGCACCTGCTGGTGATTCACGGCGATCAGTTCGATGTGATCACCCGTTATCACCGCTGGCTGGCCTTTCTCGGCGACTCGGCCTACGAGTTCACCCTGACCCTCAATCGCTGGCTCAACCACTGGCGGGCCCGGTATGGCTACGGTTACTGGTCGCTGTCGGCGTACCTCAAGCACAAGGTCAAGACCGCGGTGAGTTTCATCAGCGACTTCGAAGAAGCCATTGCCCACGAGTGCGTCAAACGCGAGTTGCACGGCGTGGTCTGCGGGCACATTCACCATGCCGAGATCCGCAAGGTCGGCGAGGTGGACTATCTCAATTGCGGCGATTGGGTGGAGTCTTGCACGGCGTTGATCGAGCACTGGGACGGCACGATCGAGTTGTATCGTCTGGCGGATGCGCAGGCGCGGGAGGCAGAACTCAAGGCTGCCAAAGTGGCAGAGATCGCCTAGACACCAGAGATCCCCTGTGGGAGGGGGCTTGCTCCCGAAGGCGGTGTATCAGTCATTACATGTTTATCTGACACACCGTCTTCGGGAGCGAGCCCCCTCCCACATTTTTGAATGGTGGCAGTCATCAAGCCGGGTTGTGTTCTTCCATCGCCGCCTTGTAGATCGAATGTCTGGGCTGCGCAAACAGCCGCGCCATCATCGGCTCGAAGAAGCTCAGCGGCAGGGTGTCATACGCCGGGTCGAACGCCGCCGCATCGTACTTGGCGCAGAACTGCGCCGTGGCCTGATACTGCGGATGCGCGGCGAATTGCTCGCGCAGGTGCCGATCCATGCCCAGGTGATGGAAGAAGTAGTAGCCCTGAAAGATGCCGTGTTTCTCGACCATCCACAGGTTCTCGGCACTGACGAACGGCTTGAGTATCGCTGCAGCGATGTCCGGATGGTTGTAGGAACCGAGGGTGTCACCGATGTCATGCAGCAGCGCGCACACCACGTATTCCTCATCACGTCCATCGCGATAGGCGCGGGTCGCGGTTTGCAGCGAGTGGGTCAGGCGATCCACCGGGAAGCCGCCGAAATCGCCTTCGAGCAATTTCAGGTGCGCGACGATCCGGGACGGCAGTTGCCGGGCGTAGGCGCTGAAATCTGCAGCGATGATCGCCCAGTCTTCCTGCGTGCCGTCCTTCATGTGGGTGAAGCGGGCATTGGCGCTCATCGGCAAGCCTCCTGGTGTGTCGGGTTTCAGAACGCCACGCGGCCGAGGATCATGTCGCGGTACATGACGAAGTCGCCGAGCAGGCTGTACAGCGGGTGCTGGAAGGTTGCCGGGCGGTTTTTCTCGAAGAAAAAGTGCCCGACCCAGGCGAAGCTGTAACCGGCCAGCGGCAAGGCGAGTAACAACAGCCAGGCGCCTTTGGCGATGGTCATGGCCAGAATGAATATCACCAGCGTAGTGCCGATGAAATGCAATCGCCGGCAGGTACTGTTGCTGTGCTCGCTGAGGTAATACGGGTAGAACTCAGCGAAGCTATTGAACTGCTTGATGTTTTCCACGACCGCGATCTCTGTGGTTATTGTTCTGACGGCAAGTTGTTCGGCGGGTAGCTTATTTGAGTCTAGAGTGAACAGAGTCATCAGCCAGTGACAATGGGCGCCACTTTAGTATCCTTCGCAAATCGGGTCGTAGCATGCGATCCATCATGTAAAAGAATAACGCCATGAGCGAACGAACGACTTCTGCAAGCTGGGCGATGGGGATTGTCAAAGCATTGGAGATGGACGGCCTGGATTGCCGGGTACTGTTCAAGCAACTGGGGCTCGATTACGCGGCCCTGGATGATCCGGATGCGCGCTTCCCGCAAGATTCCATGACCCGACTCTGGCAACGGGCGGTCGAGCTGTCCGGCAACCCGGCGATCGGCCTGAACATGGGCAAGGTGGTGCGACCGGCCTCGTTCCATGTCGCCGGCTACGCCTTGATGTCGAGCAACACCCTGGCCGAAGGCTTTCAGCGCCTGGTGCGTTATCAGCGGATCATCGCCGAAAGCGCCGACTTGAGTTTTCGTCTGATTGAAGAAGGTTATGCGCTGATTCTGACGGTGCATGGCGATCACCTGCCGCCGACCCGACAGAGCGCCGAAGCCTCGCTGGCCTGTGCGCTGGGCCTGTGCGGCTGGCTCACCGGGCGCACGCTGCACCCGGTCAAAGTGTTGTTTCAGGGCGACGAGCCCGATGACCTGCAACCCTACAAACAAGCCTTCCATGCGCCGCTGATGTTCAACGCGCCGTACGATGCGTTGATCTTCGAACGCACCGACATGGAGGCACCGCTGCCCACCGCCAACGAAGCCATGGCGCTGCTGCACGACCGGTTTGCCGGGGAATACCTGGCGCGGTTTTCCGAAAGCCGCGTGACCCACAAGGCACGGCAGGTGCTGTGTCGTTTATTGCCCCAGGGTGAACCCAAGCGCGATACGGTGGCGCAGACCCTGCATCTGTCGCAGCGCACCCTGCAGCGGCGATTGCAGGAGGAGGGCACGAGTTTTCAGCAGTTGCTCGATGACACCCGCCGTGAACTGGCCGAGCAGTACCTGGCGCAGCCAAGCATGACCCTGCTGGAGATTGCCTATCTGTTGGGGTTTGCCGATCCGAGCAACTTCTTCCGCGCCTTCCGCCGCTGGTTCGACACCACGCCCGGCGATTACCGGGCGCGGCTGTTGCAGACGCCGATCAGTGACGCCAAAAGGCCGGAATACACAGCACAAACACCGTAATGATCTCCAGTCGGCCGAGCAGCATGCCGAACGACAGGATCCACTTGGCTGCATCCGGCAGGGTGGCGAAGTTGCCCGCCGGGCCGATGGTCTCGCCCAGGCCCGGGCCGACACCGGAGACGGTGCTGGCGGCGCCGGTCAGTGCAGTCATCCAGTCGACGCCGAGCAGCGACAGCAGCAGGGCGATCACGCAGATGGTGATGGCGAAGAAGAACGAAAAGGTCAGAATCGAGCGCACGATTTCTTCGTCGAGACGGTGGCCGTTGTACTTCTGTTTGATCACTGCACGCGGGTGAATCAACTGGTTAAGGTTGGCCTTGAGCAGGATGTAGGCGACCTGGAATCGGAAGATCTTGATCCCGCCCGCGGTCGAGCCGGAGCAGCCGCCGACAAAGCCCAGATAGAAAAACAGCATCAGCGAGAAGTTGCCCCACAGGCTGTAGTCGCCGAGGGCAAAACCGGTGGTGGTGACCACCGACGTGACGTTCAGCGCCACATGCCGCAATGCATCCAGCCAATGCAGGTTGGTGGTCCACCAGTACCAGGTGCCGAGCACCAGCCAGGTCACCAGCAACATGCCGAGCAAACCCTGCACCTGCTGATCGCGGATCAACGCCTTGCGGTTACCGCGCATGGTCGCCACATACAGGGTGAACGGCAGGCTGCCGAGGATCATGATCACCACCGCGACCCAGTGCACTGCCGGTTGCGTCCACTTCGCCAATGACTGGTCGGAGGTCGAGAATCCACCAGTGGAAATCGCCGACATCGCGTGGTTGATCGCATCGAACGGGCTCATCCCCGCCCACCAGAACGCCAGGCTGCCGAGGATGGTGATGCCGACGTAGGCCGCCACGATCAGGCGCGCCACCATGTGCGAGCGCGGCATGACCTTTTCCGAACGGTCGGACGATTCGGTCTGGAACAGGCGCATGCCACCGATGCGCAGCAACGGCAGAATCGCCACCGCCATACCGATGAAGCCGATGCCGCCGAGCCAGTGCAGCAGCGAGCGCCACATCAGGATCCCCGGCGACATGGTGTCCAGCCCGCTGAGCACGGTCGAGCCGGTGGCGGTGATGCCGGACATGCTTTCGAAGAACGAGTCGGTGTAGCTGATGTGCTGGGTCAGCAAAAACGGCAGCGCGGCGAAAATGCACACCACCAGCCAGCTGCTGACGGTCAGCAGATACATGTCGCGCGGGCGCAGATGAATGTGTTCGGGGCGACCGGGGATTACCAGGGCAAGGCCGGCGACGAAGGTGATCATGCTCGCCCAGAGGAACGACGGCAGGTCGCTGGTGCGCTCGAAAATCACCAGAGTGGCCATGGGCACGACCATGGCGACGGCCAGGGTGATCAGGAAGATGCCGATGATGAAACCAATGATCCGTAAGGTCGGCAACGCCATGAAGTCCGCTCGGGCTGAAGTGGGAAGGGCGCCATTCTACCCGTGGGGGCAGGCATGTAAACCGGCACCCGGTTGGCAGATACCGCTAGAATAGCCGCACATTTTTCTCAGGAGGTGGCCGATGCAGGCTCTCGACGCGTTGCTCAACCGTGTTTCCGTTCCACGACTGGTCGAACCGGCCCCCACCGTGCAGCAGCGCGAAGCCTTGTTCGGTGCAGCTCTGCGTGCGCCGGATCACGGCCACCTGCAGCCGTATCGTTTCCTGACTGTCGAAGGTGCGGCACGCGAGCAAATGGGCGAGTTGCTCGCCGAAGCAGCGCAGATGCAGGACGGCGAAGTCACCGAAGCGATGATCGACAAGGCGCGTAACGGCCCGCTGCGGGCGCCGCTGGTGGTCGTGGTGATCGCGAAACTGCAGGAACATGTCAAGTATCCGAAGGCCGAGCAATTGCTGGCGGCTGGCTGTGCAGCGCACGGGATTTTGCTGGCGGCGTATGCGCAGGGGATTGGTGCGGTGTGGCGCACCGGTGATCTGGCGTATTCGGCGCACGTGGCCAAGGGGCTGGGCCTGGCTGAAGGCGAACAAGTGATTGCCTTCCTGTACCTCGGCACGCCGCAGAAAGAGCCACGAGTGGCGGAGAAGGTTGATCTGGCCGAGTTCGTCAGCGCCTGGCCGTCCAAGGCCTGACACACCACTGATCAAATGTAGGAGTGAGCCTGCTCGCGATAGCGGTGTATCAGTCAATGAATTTTTGTCTGATCCACCGCTATCGCGAGCAGGCTCACTCCTACTGTTTTGATCAGGGTTGAACCACCGCTCCCGGCACCAACGGCAACTCCAGACTGGCAACAAACCCGCCCTCAGGGTGATTGGCCAGCACCAGACTCCCGCCGTGGCGCTCCGCCGCGCGCTTGGCAATCGCCAACCCCAGACCATGTCCTGCCGCCGTCTGCCCCGGCGCCCGATAGAACGGTTCACCCAGCTGGCTCAGATGCTCATCCTGCACGCCCGGCCCGTGGTCGCGGACGCTCACCACAATCCGTTCGCCCTGATGCGCTGCGTGCATTTCGATCGCCTGCCCCTCGGGGTTGAAGCGTTGGGCGTTACGCAGCAGGTTATCGACGGCGCGCTCGATCATGGTCGGCCAGCCGGTCAGGTTCAGGTGCGGCTCGGCGATCAGGCGCACGGTCTGTTCTGGCGAGCCGAGTTGCGCGTCTTTCTGCAACGTGCCGAGTAATGAGTTCAAATCCACGGCTTCGGCGCTGGCGTTGTCGGCATCGACTCGCGCCAGCACCAGAATTTCGCTGATCAACGCTTCCAGCCGATCGCACTCGCGGGTCAGGCGCGGCCAGAGTTTTTCCCGCTCTTCAGGGCTGGCGCGCTCCGCCAGCGCCAAGGCGATGCGCAGCCGTGCCAGCGGTGAGCGCAGTTCGTGGGAGACGTCGCGCAGCAACTGACGCTGGCTGCCGATCAAACTTTGCAGGCGTGCGCCCATGCGGTTGAAGTCAGTGGCGAGCACGCCGAACTCGTCGCGGCGGTTGGCCAGTTTCGCCAGGCTGTTCTGCTGATAGGTGGTTTGCCCCAGATCATGCACCGCGCCGCGCAAACGGCTGAGCGGGCGGGTGATGGAGAGGGTCACCAGCAGGCTGAACAGGGTCAGCACCACCAACGCGATGCCCAGCGCACTCAGTGGCCAGAGCAGGCTTTCGCGGTGCCAGGCGTCGAGTTCCGGGTGCGGGATGCGGAAGATGAACAGGTAGGTATCGCCGGTTGTTTCGCTGGTGAACTCGTCGGTCAGGCGCCGCCATGGCAGGCGTCGGTCATCGTTGTTTTGCCGGGCTTCGAATGCTGCGGCGCGGCGCGGGAAGGTGCCGCGCACCACCGGGTCGCCGCTCTCGTTCAGTACCTGGACGTCGATGTGGTATTGGCGCTTGCGCTGTTGAAGAATTTCCTGCGCAGCGTCTTCGCCTTGGGCTTCGTAGGTTTGCGTCCATTCGGCGGCCAGGGTGTTGAGGCCCGGATGGCGGCTGAGGATCCACGCGTCCTGGTTGAGCATGTGCCCGAGCAGAATGGACAGGCCGGCAACCAGTGCAATGGCCAGCCAGAAGCTCGCGAGAATACGCCAGAACAATGAACGCACAGAAAATCCTCAATCAAACAAAAACTCAACAATGTGGGAGCGAGCAAGCCCGCTCCCACATTTGGATTGAGTGGCAACAGGCCCGACGGGATTAACCGTCGGATCCGGGTCAGAACATTATTGCGTTTTTTGCGGCTGTTGCGCTTTCCACGCCTTGAACTCGGCCCATTCGGCGCGGCGTTCAGCCTGTTTCTTCTGGATCTCGTCGAATTTCTTCTGTTGATCCGGTTTCAGCAGGTTGCGCACGTCGGCTTCGGCTTTCTTGTGGTTGGCCGCCATCTCGTCCTTCATGGCTTTCTGGTCAGCCGGCGAGAGTTTTTCCAGGTACTTCTCGACCACCTGACGACGCTCGTGCATCTGCTCGCCCATGATCTTGCGGATCTGATCGCGCTGTTCGCGGGACAGGTCGAGTTGGCTGTACGGGCCTTTGCCGTGCTCGCCGTGCATCTGACCGCCGTGGCGTGCACCGTCCATCGGGCCACCCATCGGGCCGCCATCCTGTGGCATGGCCATGGCGACGGTTGGCAGAGCGGCAGCGAACATCAGAGCGATAAGAGTCTTGCGCATGGTGTATCTCCTTGTCTCGTTCCCGGTACGTTCCGGATGAGTACAGATTACGGAGATCAAGGTCAGCGGCGGTCAGCGCTGCGTAAAGCTTGGGTAAAGACGTTTTGTTCCCAACCTTACAAACACACCCCCGCAGGAGTGAGCCTGGTCGCGATAGTGGTGTATCTGGCAAGAAAGTCTCGACTGATACACTGCCATCGCGAGCAGGTTCACTCCTGCTGGGGGGGGGCAGGTTCAGAGGCTGTAGTAGTAACCACGGCTGCGCAGGGCGACGATGCGCGGGCGGCCATCGGGGTGCGGGCCGATCTTCTTGCGCAGGTTGCTGACGTGCATGTCGAGGCTGCGGTCGTACAGGGTCAGCTTGCGGCCGAGGGCCAGTTGCGCCAGTTCCTGTTTGTCCAGCGGCTCGCCGGGCTGCTTGAGCAGGGCTTCGAGCAGACGGCTTTCGGAAACGGTGAGGGTCAGTTCTTTCTCGTCGATGCTGACCACGCCGCGCACCGGGCTGAAGCTCAGGTCGCCGAGTTCGAGCTGGGTCGACACCGCGGCCGGATGACTGCGGCGCAGCACGGCGCGCAGGCGGGCGGTGAGCTCGCGTGGGTCGCAGGGCTTGGCCAGATAGTCGTCAGCGCCCAGCTCCAGACCGAGAATGCGGTCCAGTGGTTCACCACGGGCCGAGAGCATCAACACCGGCAGATCGGCGTGTTCGTTGCGCAGTTGCTTGAGCAGTTCCAGGCCGCTGCCATCGGGCAGCATCACGTCCAGCACCACCGCCGCCGGGGCCGATTCGGCCAAAGCTTTGCGGGCGCTCTGGCCATCGTGACAGGCGCGCACCTGGAAGCCTTCCTGGCTCAGCCAGCTACTCAGGAGTTCGCACAACTCCTGGTCATCATCAATCAGTAACAGCTCGCTCATGACTCACTCAATTTAGCCATTGCCGACGTTTTCGGCTTGCTCCACTGGCAAAGATACCGCAGAGCAGCGCCAATAGCGCTACTCCGGCGCCCGTGACGAACCATTGCTGCTGTTCGGTCAACAGACGCGGCAACGGGCTGGCCTGGGCTTCCTTGAGTTGCAGCTTCAGGCGCTGGTTCTCCTGGCGCAATCGGGCAAGCTGGGCGCTTTCACGGGTGTTGTCGGCATTTTGCAGTTGTTTGTTCAGTTCTTCCCGTTGCTGCTCGCTGGCCTTAAGGCGCTGCTGCAACTCGGTAATCTGGCTGCCGGCACTCAACGACAATGGCGTGGAGCTGCCGCTTTCGGTGGTTTCCTCACCATGGGCGGGCGCCATGATCGTCAACGTGACCCACATCAGACACAACGGACCTTTGCGCATTGCGATTCCTGCTAGCAAATGGATATTGGGCAGGTTGTCGGCAGGCAAACGAGAATAATGAGCGATTGAGAGCGGTTAGAACCAGGAAGGTTCAGTGCGGGCGAAGGTGATATTGCGGTTGATGATTTTTGTGGTGAGGGGATTTATCCCCGATGGCCAGCGCAGCTGTCCCAAAACCAGAGCATGCGGAGTACCAGGCATAAGGCACTGGATGGTTTTTGGGTTGCTGCGCAACCCATCGGGGATGAATCCCCTCACCACAGAAATCCCATTTAGCCTTGATTCAAGCCTTATGGCAGGACTTGCTTGAACGGCTTGACCACCACGTTGGCATACACGCCAGCGGCAATGTACGGATCGGCATCGGCCCACGCTTGCGCGGCGCTCAGCGAATCGAACTCGGCAACGATCAGGCTGCCGGTGAAACCTGCCGCGCCCGGATCATTGCTGTCGACCGCCGGGTGTGGGCCGGCCAATACGATGCGGCCTTCGCCCTTGAGCGCTTGCAGGCGTTCCAGATGCGCAGGGCGCGCGGCCAGGCGGGCTTCCAGCGAGTTGGCGACGTCGGTGGCAATGATTGCGTAGAGCATGTCAGTCCTCGGTTTTTGGTGTTGTTGTGGTATCGGCATCGTGCAGATGGCGCGACAGGTAGATGCCCTGTGCGACCAGGAATATCAGGGTCATGCCCAGGCTGCCGAACACCTTGAAGTCCACCCAGTAGCTCTGGAAGGTGAAGGCGACGAACAGGTTGGCGGCCCCGCAGAACAGGAAAAAGGCGATCCAGGCGATGTTCAGGCGGGTCCAGACCGGATCCGGCAGGGTCAGCGCGTGGCCCATGATGCGTTTGATCAGCAGGCGGTCGCCGATGAAGTGGCTACCAATGAATGCGACGGCGAACAGCCAGTTGACCACCGGGGCTTTCCACTTGAGGAAGGTTTCGCTGTGGAAAGCCAGCGTCAGGCTACCGAACACCAGACACGCGATCAGGGTCAGCCATTGGCTCTTTTCCAGCTTGCGCTGTTTGATGAAAAGCGCGCCGTACACCACCAGGGAGCTGATGATCAGCATCGCGGTGGCGCTGTAAATACCGCCTACAGTGACTTCATGGCCCGCGACATCGACCACCCGTGGATCAAGTTTGTAAACGATGAAAAACAGCAGAAGCGGGATGAAATCGATGAATTGTTTCACAGTAAGAGCCAGAAGCTGGATGTGGCGGCATAATAACAAACATATGGGCGCGCGATAGCGCCAGCTGATTTGAGGTTACAACTCACCGTGAATGTTGATTTGCACTGCCACAGCACGGCCTCCGATGGCGCCCTGGCGCCTGCGGTTCTGGTTGCGCGTGCGTTCGAAAACGGCGTGCGAGTCCTGGCGTTGACCGACCACGACACCCTTGAAGGCCTCGCCGAAGCGCGCGCGACCGCCAAAGAATTGGGCATGCAACTGGTCAACGGCGTCGAATTGTCCTGCACCTGGGGCGGCGCGACCATTCATGTGCTGGGCTACGGTTTCGACGTCAACGCCGCTCCGTTGGTCGAGGCCATCGCCAAATTGCACGATGGGCGCTGGCTGCGGTCGGAAGAAATAAGCCGCAAGCTCGCCCTCAAAGGCATGCCCGGCGCCCTCGACGGCGCGCGGAAAATTCAGCAGGAACTGGGCGACAGCGGCAACGCCCCGGCCCGTCCGCATTTCGCCGACTGGATGGTGCGTGAAGGCTTTGTAAAGGATCGCGCCGAGGCGTTCCGCAAATGGCTCGGCGCCGGCAAGCTGGGTGACGTCAAGTTGCACTGGCCAACCCTCGAAGACACCGTCGCCACGTTGCGCGCGGCCGGTGCCTGGGTCAGTCTGGCGCATCCCTGGCACTATGATTTCACCCGCAGCAAGCGCCGAAAGCTGATTGCCGACTATATTCAAGCGGGCGGGCATGCGATTGAAGTGGTCAATGGCTTTCAGCCCGCAGAACAGGTGGGCAGCCTGGCAATCCTTGCCCGTGAGTTCGGTCTGCTGGTCAGCGCCGGCAGTGACTTCCATGGCCCTGGCGGCTGGTCCGAGATCGGCCAGTACCGGCCGGTTCCCGAGGACCTTCCACCCCTGTGGTGTCGGTTCAAACATGACACAGTTATTGCCGCCGTCTGAACAGGTAGAAAATGTGAGTCAATTTTTCCAGATCCATCCGGAAAACCCGCAAGCGCGCCTGATCAAACAGGCCGTCGAGATCATCCGCAAGGGCGGTGTGGTGATTTATCCCACGGATTCTTCCTACGCGATCGGTTGCCAGATCGGCGACAAGACGGCCATCGAGCGTGTACGACGCCTGCGTCAGCTCGATGAAAAGCATAACTTCGCGTTGATCTGCAGCGACCTGTCGCAACTGGGCAACTACGCCAAGATCGACACCGGCACCTTCCGCATTCTCAAGGCCCATCTGCCGGGGCCTTACACCTTTATCCTCAACGCCACCCGCGAAGTGCCGCGCCTGCTGCTGCATGCGAAGAAGCGCACCATCGGCCTGCGGGTGCCGAGTCATCCAATCGCGCTGGCCTTGCTGGCCGAGCTCGGCGAGCCGCTGATGAGTGTGACCCTGATCATGCCGGGCGACGATGATCCGTTGAGCGATCCGTACGAAATGCGCCAATTGCTTGAGCATCAGGTGGACTTGATCATCGACGGCGGTTTCGGCGGAATCAAGGCGTCCACCGTGATCGACCTGACCGGCGACGACCCGGAAGTGATCCGCGTCGGTTGCGGCGACCCCGCGCCGTTCATGGTCGAGGCCTGAATGTCCGCAGTGGAAACCGTTGTTGATCCCCAGGCCGGCGCCCAGCAGGAACTGCCGTTTGCCATGGTCTACGGCCAGGCCGTCATGGAAATGCCGCTGGACCTGTACATCCCGCCGGATGCGCTGGAAGTGTTCCTTGACGCCTTCGAAGGCCCACTCGACCTGCTGCTGTACCTGATCCGCAAGCAGAACATCAACATCCTCGACATTCCGGTGGCGGAAATCACCCGCCAGTACATGGGCTATGTCGAGTTGATGCAGTCGGTGCGTCTGGAGCTGGCCGCCGAGTACCTGGTGATGGCCGCGATGCTCGCCGAGATCAAGTCCCGCATGCTCCTGCCCCGGGCCGAAACCGTCGAAGACGAGGAAGACGACCCGCGCGCCGAGCTGATCCGCCGCTTGCAGGAATACGAGCGCTTCAAGGCCGCCGCCGAAGGTATCGACGGCCTCAGCCGGGTCGGTCGCGACGTGGTGGTGCCCAAGCTCGACGCCCCTGAGGCAAGGGCGCGCAAGCTGTTGCCGGATGTCGCGCTGGAAGAGATTCTGATGTCCATGGCCGAGGTACTGCGCCGTGGCGACATGTTCGAGAGCCATCAGGTCAGCCGCGAGGCGCTGTCGACCCGCGAGCGCATGAGCGATGTGCTGGAACGGCTCAAGGGCGGCGGCTTTGTGCCGTTCGTCGAGCTGTTCACCGCCGAGGAAGGCCGCCTCGGCGT
Source organism: Pseudomonas sp. AD21 (assembly GCF_002878485.1). Lineage (NCBI taxonomy): Bacteria > Pseudomonadati > Pseudomonadota > Gammaproteobacteria > Pseudomonadales > Pseudomonadaceae > Pseudomonas > Pseudomonas sp. AD21. The sequence goes on along the minus strand of NZ_NQYG01000009.1, from coordinate 142,452 downwards.
GGTGGTGACCTTTATGGCGATCCTTGAACTGGTCAAGGAATCCTTGGTCGAGCTGGTGCAGAATGAGCCGTTCGCCGCGATCCACGTGCGAGCCCGAGCCGAATAACGAGTCGAAACATGAACCTGACTGAACCCCGCGAGCTGGCGCCCCTGCTTGAAGCCTTTCTGTTGGCCTCGGGAAAGCCGCAATCGCTTGAACGCCTTTTCGAACTGTTCGAAGAGGGCGAACGGCCGGAACCTGCGGTCTTCAAGAAAGCCCTGAGCCTGCTGGCCAAGTCCTGCGAGGGGCGTGCGTTCGAGCTCAAGGAAGTCGCCTCCGGCTACCGCTTGCAGATCCGCGAGAAGTTTTCGCCGTGGGTCGGCCGTTTGTGGGAAGAGCGCCCACAGCGCTATTCCCGTGCGCTGCTGGAAACCATGGCGCTGATTGCCTATCGCCAGCCGATCACCCGGGGCGAGATCGAAGACGTGCGTGGCGTGGCGGTCAACACCAACATCGTCAAGACGTTGATCGAGCGTGAGTGGATCCGCATCGTCGGTTACCGCGACGTCCCGGGCAAACCGGCGATGTTCGCTACCACCAAGGCGTTTCTCGATCACTTCAACCTGAAGAACCTCGAAGACCTGCCACCGCTGGCCGAACTGCGCGAGATGGAAACCGAACCCGTGCTCGACTTCGACGACGCGCCGGTGCCCGCCGGCCTGCAAGAGTTGGCCGATGCCAGCGCCGAGCCGGAGGAGGAGAAGGAAGAGACCAGTTTCCATACGTTGTTGCTGGAACTGGACAGCATGGAGGAGGGGATCAAGACCGACTTCGATGATTTGCTGCGTGATGCGGCTGACGGCGAAGTGTCGACGCCTGAACCTGATGCCGAGATGGCCGGGCCGGCAATTGAAGTTGAAATTGAGCCTGAAGTCGAACCGGAAGAAGACGTGCTTGGCGTTGCACAAGCTCGGGAAAAACTCCTGGCTGCTGTCGCCGCCCTCGAGCAGCCGGCGCCAGAACCAGAACTGAGTGAAGAAGAGGCCGAAGCCCGCGCATTGGCCGAAGCCATCGAAGCCGAACGCCGCGAGTTCGAGGACTGAACACTATCCCCTGAACACCGCCATCCCCCCTGTAGGAGTGAGCCTGCTCGCGATAGCGGTGTATCAGTTCACATTTTCTTGCCTGACACACCGCCATCGCGAGCAGGCTCACTCCTACAAGGGATTTGTGTTTTTTCCGGAGATGTTGATGAGTTCCACCAAAGACCCCTGCATCAGCCTCTGCAAATTCACCGACGACATCTGCCTCGGCTGTGGCCGCAGCAAGCGCGAGATCCGCGCCTGGAAGAAACTCGACAACGACGACAAGCGTACCGTACTGGCCGAAGCCGCACTGCGCATGATCAAACTCGGCCGTGCCGGTCGGCGGAAAAAGAAATAACTGTCGATCGATCAGCTAGTCTCTGATGCGCGATGGCGCACATCCGCGTATGATTCGCGACCCTTCGGCGATCCCTTCGCCCGAATACCCGTTTTCAAAGCTTCAGGCGCCGCCTGAACAGACCACACCGGGAGGTGCCCAGATGAGTGACATCAATCAGAAAGACGACCAGGAAATCGGCCCAGCAGGCGAAAAACTGCAGAAAGTCCTCGCCCGTATCGGCGTCGGCTCGCGCCGTGACGTGGAGTCCTGGATCAGCCAGGGCCGGATCAAGGTCAATGGCAAAGACGCCACCCTCGGTCTGCGCGTCGACATGCATGACGCCATCACCATCGATGGCAAGGTGATCAAGCGCGAAGAGGCTGCCGAGTCGGTCCGCCGCGTGATCATGTACAACAAGCCCGATGGCGAGATCTGCACCCGTGACGACCCGGAAGGCCGTCCGACCGTGTTCGACAAGCTGCCGCGTCCGAAAGAAGGCCGCTGGATCAACATCGGTCGTCTCGACATCAACACCACCGGTCTGCTGATGTTCACCACCGACGGTGAACTGGCCAACCGCCTGATGCACCCGTCTTACGAGATGGACCGTGAGTACGCCGTGCGTGTACGCGGTGAAGTCGACGATGAAATGATCGAGCGCCTGAAGGCCGGCGTCGTGCTGGAAGACGGCCCGGCCAAGTTCACTGACATCAAGCAGGCACCGGGCGGCGAAGGCTTCAACCACTGGTATCACTGCGTGGTGATGGAAGGGCGTAACCGTGAGGTTCGTCGTCTGTGGGAATCGCAAGGTCTGGTGGTCAGCCGTCTGAAGCGCGTGCGTTTCGGTCCGGTGTTCCTCAACTCCGACCTGCCGATGGGCCGCTGGCGCGAAATGAGCCAGTACGAAGTCGACATTCTCAGTGCTGAAGTCGGCCTGACCCCAGTGGCGATGCCGCAACTGAACGCCAAGAGCAAAGACAAGCTTGAGCGTATGCAGCGCAAATCGTCGCGGCCGATGGCCAAGACCGAGCGCGTGCGCACGCTGCGTCCGGTTGCTGGCGCGCCGACTGGCCCACGCCCGAGCCGTGAGCCGCAGATCGAAGGCGAGCGCCCAGGTCGCAAGCCAGTTGCCCGTGACGGCGAGCGCGCTCCGCGTCCGGCTAACGGCCGCACTGAGCGTGGCGAACGTGGTCCCCCTGCCGGTCGCGGCACGCCAGTGGCGGATCGTCCTGCGGACACTACCAACAAGCGTCCGGCCAAGCCTGCGCCGAAGCGTCCTGGGATCAAACTGGTCGACGGTGACAAGCCGTCGGGCAAGCGCCGCGGCGCACCGGCCGGTTCCGGCCAGCGTCCGGGGTTTGGCCGCAAGAAGCCTGAGTGATCGGGTTTAGCGCCAAATGAAAAAACGCCAACCGCAGGGTTGGCGTTTTTTTTCGTCTGGCGCACACCGATCGTTCCCTCGCTCTGCGTGGGAATGCCTCAACGGACGCTCCGCGTTCGGCTCTAGAGGGACGCGGAGCGTCCCAGGCTGCATTCCCACGCGGAGCGTGGGAACGATCAGGTGCCAGCCTTAAAAGACGAAGCGGCCATCAAATACAGGTTTGTCATCCAGTGCCAACACCCCACCGGAGAAAATCAGGTCCAGGTGATGGCTGCCCTTGGCCCCACCGCCAAGCCCAAGATGCAAACCACAATGGCGCTCCTCAAATCCGGCATTGCGCGCATACAAATCCTTCACGCCTTCGTTGGTGCCGATCCCCAACTCTTCAATCCGTCGATTCGACGGATTGGCGTCCAGATACTTGTTGAAATCGTGCTCCAGCCCCGGCACGTCAGTGGCGATGCGGCTGATGGTCGAGTTCTCGATCCACAGTTCCAGCGGCGACTCGAGCACGCCGTACTTGCGCGCAAACGGGATGGTGCTGAGAAACGTGCCCTTGAATTTCACATGACCGTTGATGGCTTCGCTGTGGGTGGCGATTTCGCCGGGGGCCAGGTCGAAGTTGCCGACGCCGTTGATGTCGGTCCACTTCTTGATGCTGCTCAGCGGCGTTTCGAACCATGAGCCGTGGTCGTCCTTGAAACTCAGTGTCGTTGCCTGAGACATGCGCTGGATCAAGTGGCTGTTGAGTCCCGCGATACGTTGCGGGGTGACGCTGAAGGTGTCGTAGAAATAGTCGCCGTAATCCTTGAACAGCAGCGACTTCTTCCAGTTTTCCGCCATCACGCCTTGCAGCGCGCGGACAAATTCCGGGCCGTCGGGGCGCGGGTTGGGCAGGGTGGAAGAGTCGTAGAAGAAAATGTACAGATCGCTGTCGGTAATCGCCGAGGTCAGCGTTGCGGTGCTTTCCAGATCCAGCCGTCGGGCGCTGAAGGTGAAACGCGGATGATCGCCGGCCTGTTCGGCGATGGCCCCGGTCAGCGCTTCGTAATCAGCCGTGTGGCCGAGCAATACCTTCGCCGACTCAAGGCCGACAAGGGCCGGGTGATGTTCGAGGTAGTAAAGGAAATGCGAGATCGCGCGTGGCTTATCCATGTGTCCTCCCTGACTGAACGTGAAGAAAGCGGCAGGCACGACCGGCCGGATCGTGCCCGCCCGGGATGTCTTACAGAGGCCACATCGCCGTGCCGAACGGAACCACCGCGTCGGCTTGCATCATTTCCACGGCGGCCTCATGGGTCGGTGCTTCAAACCATTCGTCCAGTTGCAGTTCGGTATCCAAGTCTTTTTCCAGTGCTTGCATGGTCGATCTCCTAGATGACTTTCACGGTTGTGACTGGCCGGTCGAGGTGGCCGGCAAGACGTGAAGAACCTAGTTCAGGGTGTTTTGTAATGCAAAAAATTATTTATTTAAAATTTAAATAGACTTTTTATTCTGTTTTTTACCGAGCGTTTTCTTATTTGAAAACAAAAAACTAAGTGGTCACTTTGATTAGCAAGCTAGCTACCGTCAATTTGCAGACGTCCTACGGATTTTTCTGAAATGGAAAATTTGCGTTACGGGTCGTAAAGAAATATTTACGAAAAGCACGTTAAAACCCAGTGGATGAGCACCGCTTTCGGTGCTGTAAGGAAAAGCTGCCGAAGCCCGATCAGCCGGGCACTGCGCAAGGCTCTGGCGCGCTTGTTTCAGCAACGTTTGAAGGGTGAGATGCGCCTCATGCCTGTCGTGCAGGTGCATAACAAGAAGGAGGCGCAATGAACGCCGTGATGGATCTTCACTTCTCTCCGTGGGGCGGTTTTTCGCTCGTCCCCGTCGATGGCCTGCAAAGGCCTGACTCAATTTTTGCAGCCGCCCGATTATCTCGAGGCGGACCCACGCAATCCCGGCAAGCGCCACGCTGATCCAGCGGGGTCTGGCAGCAGGGGGTTAGCGGTGTACAATGCGCCGCGTTTTACTGTGACTCCCTGCGTAATCGCGCAAACCTCAAGGCTATCCGCCTTGTTCACTCCGCCGCGTCACAAGCGTGTCGGGTTCGATTTCGTCACAGATAAAAACAAACAGGTGACGCATGACCGTTGTAAAAACGCTGAATTCCTGGTGCTTGCGCTGGGGTTTGATCGGGGTTGTCTGAAATCGCAACCTTGCAGCAACGTCTACTGAACATCATCAAACCTTGCGTGGGACCTTTTTCATGAGTGGACAAAACTCGCAATCAGGCGAGCTGAAACGCGGCCTGAAAAATCGCCATATTCAATTGATCGCCCTCGGTGGCGCGATCGGTACCGGATTGTTCCTGGGCTCTGCCGGGGTCCTGAAATCCGCCGGCCCGTCGATGATCCTCGGCTACGCCATCTGCGGCTTCATCGCCTTCATGATCATGCGCCAGCTCGGTGAGATGATCGTCGAAGAGCCGGTGGCCGGCTCCTTCAGCCATTTTGCGCACAAGTACTGGGGCGGCTTTGCCGGCTTCCTGTCGGGCTGGAACTGCTGGATTCTGTACATTCTGGTGGGCATGTCGGAACTGACTGCGGTCGGCAAGTACATTCACTATTGGGCGCCGGACATTCCGACCTGGGTGTCTGCAGCGGCCTTCTTCGTACTGATCAACGCGATCAACCTGGCCAACGTCAAAGTCTTCGGTGAAGCCGAGTTCTGGTTCGCGATCATCAAGGTCGTGGCCATCGTCGGCATGATCGCCCTGGGCAGCTACCTGCTGGTCAGCGGCAACGGCGGCCCGCAAGCCTCGGTGAGCAACCTGTGGTCGCACGGTGGGTTCTTCCCCAACGGCGTCAATGGTCTGGTGATGGCCATGGCGATCATCATGTTCTCTTTCGGCGGTCTGGAAATGCTCGGTTTCACCGCAGCTGAAGCCGACAAGCCGAAGACCGTGATCCCGAAAGCGATCAATCAGGTGATCTACCGGATCCTGATTTTTTACATCGGCGCGCTGGTGATCCTGCTGTCGCTGACCCCGTGGGACAGCTTGCTGGCCACCCTCAATGCATCCGGTGACTCGTACAGCGGCAGCCCGTTCGTGCAGGTGTTCTCGATGCTGGGCAGCAACACCGCCGCGCACATCCTCAACTTTGTAGTTCTGACCGCAGCACTGTCGGTGTACAACAGCGGCACCTACTGCAACAGCCGCATGCTGCTGGGCATGGCCGAGCAGGGCGATGCGCCGAAAGGTCTGGCGAAAATCGACAAACGCGGTGTGCCGGTGCGTTCGATCCTCGCCTCCGCAGCAGTCACGCTGGTGGCGGTGCTGCTCAACTACCTGATTCCGCAACACGCGCTGGAACTGCTGATGTCGCTGGTGGTTGCGACGCTGGTGATCAACTGGGCGATGATCAGTTTCTCGCACTTCAAGTTCCGCCAGCACATGAACAAGACGAAGCAGACGCCGCTGTTCAAGGCCCTGTGGTATCCGTACGGCAACTACGTCTGCCTGGCGTTCGTGGCGTTCATCCTCTGCGTGATGCTGTTGATCCCGGGCATCCAGATCTCGGTGTACGCGATTCCGGTGTGGGTCGTGTTCATGTGGGTCTGCTACGTGATCAAGAACAAGCGTGGGGCGCAGCAGGCGCTCCACGCGGCCAGTGCTTCGAAGTAAGCGCTGACGCAAAAACGACAAACCCGGCCTGTGTGCCGGGTTTGTCGTTTCTGGGGTTTACACAATCCCTTGTAGGAGTGAGCCTGCTCGCGATAGCGGTGTATCAGTCGACGAATATTTATCTGACTTACCGCTATCGCGAGCAGGCTCACTCCTACAGGGGGGATCGGAGGTTCGGACAGTTTCGCGGTATCCTGCACACTCTGAATACGGACGTTTTTCCATGCTGGTGATTTCCAACAACGTGCATCTGCCGGATGCCGAGATCGAATTGACCGCCATCCGCGCGCAAGGCGCCGGTGGGCAGAACGTCAACAAGGTCTCCAGCGCCGTGCACCTGCGCTTCGACATTCCGGCCTCGTCCTTGCCCGAGTTCTACAAGGAGCGGCTGCTGGCGTTGCGCGACAGTCGCATCACCAGCGATGGCGTGTTGATCATCAAGGCCCAGCAATATCGCACGCAGGAAGCCAACCGTGCGGATGCGCTGGAGCGTCTGGTCGAGCTGATTCTCAGCGCCACCAAAGTCGAAAAGAAGCGTCGCCCGACCAAACCGACCCTCGGCTCAAAGAAGCGTCGGCTTGAGTCGAAAACCAAGCGCGGCAGCATAAAGGCCGGGCGCGGCAAGGTGGACTTTTAGAATCTGGCGTCTTGGAATTATTCCATTTCATCAGGAAGGGGGGGTATACATTGCACACTCCCCGCTCAGATGAACAGCTCCGGAATTGAAGTACACGAGCGAGCGAGAAAACCTGTAGCTGTAATTTCTAATTTCTTATAGCTCATCGGTCTACACACCTGTCATATCTGACAGGTGTGTAGGATTGCTTTAAGCGGTTCACTGAGTTCTGGTTTCCTGATCGAGCAAAGCAGATGACAAGCTCAATTAACCAGCGTGGCACGCCCGATAATTCTTTTGGTGTGCGCAGTCAGGTGCATCTATATGGATCAGGTCGGCGTCTGCAAGCACGGGTCGTAACGGTTCTTGCTGATCCGCACAGGATTCTTTGCGGCGCAACCCAAGAAGACCTGCAACAAACCTACTTGTCGATGCTTGATGAGCGTGGGGGGATTGATGAAAGTTTCGGTGATGGCGGTGCTGCTGTTTTCAAACTGTCGGAGTTCTTCCCGGGTTGGGGGCTGGCGCAGCCATACAGCGTAAAATTTGATAGGGCTCATCATAAGTATGTCGTGGGGTTCTTTGTTCGAAAAAACGGCTTTAACAGTGCTACCGGATTGGCTCGATTTGACTTGAGTGGGAAGCTCGATGAAGGGTTTGGCCGCAAAGGCGTCATGTTGTGGATCCCAAAGGTAAAAGAGGCGGCTCCTGTCAGTTCGGATGACCAGAAGGTGGAGCAACTTCTGACTGATAAAGGCCGCGACTACCATGGGTCTATGGAGTTATTGGACGACGGCGGCGTGTTGCTTCTGACCACGATTGAAGACAGGGTTTATTCCGACGGTGCGTTTGTGGTCAAAGTAAAAAGCGACGGAATGTTGAACGAGGAGTTCGGTGATGGAGGATGGGAAATAGTTCGTCGAGGTTCGAGTATTGTAGTCAGAGGAGAGAGTTTGCTTCGACAAGGTGATAACTATCTTGTCGCGGCTTCTGAGGGTCTTCGTGAGAAGAGCTGGTTTGTTGGCAGATATGATGCCCAAGGTAATCTTGATCCTGATTTTTCGATAAAAGGTTATTTTGATGGAGCCCCTTCGGTTAAAAACGTCATTTTGAAACGGGACGATCGTTCTCAGTTTTATATCGTGGGTACTTCGGATAATGGGGTTCCGCAGTATCTGTATCTCCAGCTTCAATGTCGTGGGTTGAATGGTGAGGAGGATGCTCATTTTGGCCCGCAGGGATGGGGGGCCGATATTAGTTTGGCATTCAATGATATTTATGTGGTGAAGGCGGCCCTTTATGACGCGGCGTCAACCGTTGTAGTGGCGGGTTATGCTCATTTACGTGGGGGGCCGGACAGCCAGGCATTTATTGCCAGCATTGAACAGAACATGGGCTGGGATTTGGGATTTGCTGATGACGGGAAGGTGTTATTTCCCAAGGAGGAGATCATTCATGATCTGGTGATTCAGAAAGATCGAAAGATTGTCTTTGTTTCCAGTCGAAACAGGGATCCCGACAGCTTCGCTATCGTTCGTTGGCATGGTTAAAGTATAAAAACTTGAGTTGTATATTGGCCATTCGCAATCGTCTGAATGGCCAATCGTGCGCGATTAATGATGTTTTGGCGCAATTCGGTACAAATACACACTCAGGATCAGACCGCTCAGCGCGGCGAGGGCGGCGAACAGGAAGATCGAGGCAAAACCAAACCCCGCCGCAATCGCCCCGGCCAATGGCCCGGTGATCCCCAGCGACAAATCGATGAACAGTGAATAAGCGCCGACCGCTGCGCCACGGCTGGAGGCCGGCACCAGGTTCACCGCTTCCACGCCCAGCGCCGGGAACACCAGCGAGAAACCGAAACCGCTCAACGCCGCACCCGCCAGCGCCCAATGCGCGTCCGGTGCCAGCCACAACAGCAACAGGCCCAGGGTCTCCACCGACAGGCAGGCAATCGCCACGCGAAAGCCGCCGAGACGGTTGATCAGGTTGCCGAACAGCAGTCGCGCGCCGATGAAGCTGGCGCCGAACAGGCTCAGGCACAGCACCGCGTTGTCCCAGTGCTGGGTGGCGTAATACAGGGTGATGAAGGTGGCGATGGTGCCGAAACCGATCGAGCCCAGCGCCAGCCCGCAGCCGTGCGGGAACACCCGCCCCAACACATGCATGAACGGCAGGCGCTCGCCGGCGACAATCGGCGCGGCGGTTTTCGGCCACGCCAGCAGCAAGCCCAGCGCCGCCAGCAGGATGATGCTGACGCCCATGCTCCACAGGCCCAACTGGCCGACCAGCCACACCCCGAACGGTGCGCCGACCGCCAGCGCGCCGTAACTGGCGATGCCGTTCCACGAGATCACTTTGGCGGTGTTAGCCGCGCCGACCCGGCCGATGCCCCAGCCGATCGAGCCGGAGCCGACCAGGCTTTCCGCGCTGCCCAATACCAGTCGACCGATCAACAGGCTGATCAGGCTGAGCATCGGCAGGTTCGGTGTCCACGCCGAGATCAGCATGAACACACCGCTCAAGCCACAACCGGCCAGACCGATCATCACCGCGCGTTTGCTGCCCTGATTGTCGATGATCTTGCCGGCGTACGGACGGCTGAGCAGGGTAGCGAGGTATTGCACGCTGATCACCAGCCCCGCAATCACCGCGCCGAAGCCCAGATCACTGTGGACATAGCCTGGCAGCACAGCGAGCGGTATGCCGATGTTCAGGTAGCCGATGAAGGTGAAGAGGACGATGGACACGACTTGCAGCGTGACCGCAAGGGGGCGCTGCGGCTCTGACATAGAGGACGACATGGGAACGATCCACGGGAAAGCAGGATTAGATAGGCTGCTTATGATACCGGCGCGAACGTGTCAGGGGCGGGGAAAAGTAAAACTATTTGCCGCAAGGCCGATTCATGGCTTGGCCGGGGCGACCAGTTGTGTGGTGACGAGGGCGGCGAGGGCGTTTTCTTCGCTGCCGAAACGGGCGAGCAGGGCGGCCTGTTTTTCCGGGGAGAGACGGTTCCAGATCTCGATCATTTTCTCGGTCGCGCCGATCAGGACGGCGGCTTGGCTTTCAGAGAATTCGTCGGTCATGGCGGGCTCGGTTTCAGGCAGTGTGGAAAGCGCATCTTAGCGCTTTCCACACGGTCTGTACGGCGGGTTTTACTCTTCGCTGTCGGCCTTGCGGCTCTCAACGGCTTCTTTCGGCTCGGGTTGCCCCGCGCCGGCTTGTTGCGTGGTCGTCTGCTCAGGTACGTGCAGGCTTGGGAAGGGGAGATTAGGAATCTCGTGCATGGTTGCGCTCCTCGCTAAGTCTGTTGATAGATCTGGTAGATCCGCGCTTCTTGAAAGCCTGCGCAGGATACAGCAGGAAAAATGACAATCAGACTTTTAATTGAAATTAATGCGACAGATGGCCGCAGGGGAGCGCAAAACTGTGGTGATTGATCGTTCCCACGCTCTGCGTGGGAACGCCTCAATGGACGCTCTGCGTCCGCTGTTGGGACGCAGAGCGTCCCGGGCTGCATTCCCACGCGGAGCGTGGGAACGAGCAATGGGAGGGATTATTTGCAGACGCTGGCGATGGCTTCGGCCAGCAATGCGAGGCGCGTGGCATCGATGCCGGCGACGTTGGCCCGGCCCGAGCTGACCATGTACACGCTGTGATGCTCGCGCAGTTGTTTGACCTGCTCCGGCGACAGGCCGGTGTAGGAAAACATCCCGCGTTGCACGCCAATGTGCGCAAAGCGCTCACGCAAGCCATGCGGCTCCAGCGCTTCGACCAGACCGCTGCGCAACTGGGCAATACGCAAGCGCATGGCTTCCACTTCGTCGGCCCAGCGGCTTTTCAGCTCCGGATCGGCGAGGATGGTGGCGACTACTGCCGCGCCGTGATCCGGTGGCGTCGACCACAGGTTGCGGGCGATGTTGGCCAGTTGGCTGCGGATATCGATGAGCTTGTCAGCGGTTTTTGCGCAGACGATCAGCGCGCCAGTACGGTCGCGATACAGGCCGAAGTTCTTCGAGCAGGAGCTGGTGATCAGCACTTCCGGCAATTCGGCGGCGAACAGTCGGGTCGACCACGCATCCTGCTCCAGCCCGTCGCCAAAGCCTTGGTAGGCAAAGTCGATCAGCGGCAGCAGATTGCGGCTGCGCACCACGTCCAGCACGCGCTGCCAGTCGTCGTGGCTCAGGTCGAAACCGGTCGGGTTGTGGCAGCACGCATGCAGCAGCACCACATCGCCTTTCGGTACTTCGTTGAGTACGGCGAGCATCGCATCGACGTCGAGGCGGTTGTCGCTGCCCACGTACGGGTAGTGACTGACCTTGACCCCGGCCGCCGCGAAGATGGTTTCGTGAATCGGCCAGGTCGGGTTGCTCAGCCACACGCCCTTGCCCGGCAGGCATTGGGCAATGAAGTCAGCGGCCAGACGCAGAGCACCGGTACCGCCCGGGGTCTGGGTAGCGCCAGCACGTTGTTCGGCGATCAGTTTCGAGTCGGTGCCGAGCACCAACTCGTTGATGACCTTGCCGAACAACGGATTACCGTGACCACCGATGTAGGTCTTGGTGTCCTGGCTTTCGACTAGTCGCGCCTCGGCGATTTTCACCGCTTCGGGGATCGGCGTCAGGCCTTGGGCATCCTTGTAGACGCCAACGCCGAGGTCGAACTTGCGCGGGTTGCTGTCCTGCGCATAGGCCTCCATCAAACCGAGGATCGGGTCGCCGGGTACCCGGCCGATGGCGTCGAAGTGCATTACTTGCGTCCTTCTGCGGTCTTGGCCACTTCGTCAGTGCGCGCGGCCATGATGAAGTCGTTGCGGTGCAGGCCCTTGATCGAGTGGCTCCACCAGGTCACGGTGACTTTGCCCCACTCGGTCAGCAGGCCCGGGTGGTGACCTTCGGCCTCGGAGATCTCGCCGACCGCATTGGTGAAGGCCAGCGCGTGTTTGAAGTTCTTGAACAGGAAGACTTTCTCCAGCTGCATGATGCTGTCGCGTACTTCGATGTTCCAGTCAGGGATCTGCTTGATCAGGATCGGCAGTTCTTCGTCGCTGACTTGTGGCGCATCGGCACGGCAGGCTTCGCAGTGGGCTTGGTTCAAAGTGGACATGGTGTGATTCCTGAAATCGAGTGTGTTTTTTTTATTAAAGCGTTTGGGCCGTCAGTGCCGTCACGCTAAACCAAAGTGGCGGCGACTGACAGACTCAATTGTCAGCAAAAGTCGCGGATCACGCGGCTTTCGGTTTTGGCGGAAACTTCGGAGCGTGCAACCCCAGCTGCATGCCTTGCTTGACCATACCCATGATGTCTTCGTGGGCCAGGTCGAACAGGCGCTTGAGGTTCGGCAGGACAAAGTACAGCGGCTGCAGGATGTCGATGCGGTACGGAGTGCGCATGGCTTCCAGCGGATCGAAGGCCTGATGCTCGGGTTCGTCCGACAGTGAGTAAACGGTTTCTTTTGGCGAGGACAGAATGCCGCCGCCATAGATGCGTTGGCCTTGCGGGGTGTCGACCAGACCGAACTCGATGGTCATCCAGTACAGACGCGCCAGATACACGCGTTCTTCCTTGGTGGCCTGCAGGCCGAGCTTGCCGTAGGTGTGGGTGAATTCGGCGAACCAGGGGTTGGTCAGCAGCGGGCAGTGGCCGAAGATCTCGTGGAAAATGTCCGGCTCTTGCAGGTAGTCCAGCTCTTCGCGGGTACGAATGAACGTGGCCACCGGAAACTGTTTGCTGGCGAGCAATTCGAAGAAGGTCTGGAAGGGGATCAGCGCCGGGACACGAGCAACCTGCCAGCCGGTGGTTTCGCCGAGCACCTTGTTGATCTCGCCCAGTTGCGGAATGCGGTCGTGGGGCAGACCGAGTTTTTCGATACCGTCCAGGTATTCCTGGCACGCGCGACCCTCGATCACTTTCAACTGGCGGGTGATCAGCGTGTTCCACACCGCATGTTCTTCGGCGGGGTAGTCGATAAAACCTTGCGCATCGGGCTCGCGGGCCACGTATTGCGTCTGCTTCATACTGCTCTCCTGCTAGGGGAATTCGTTCTTGTTATGTCCAGCGATGGACTGAGAATTACCCGAGAGTGGGGTGGGATGCAGCAGGTTGAACGCGTGCCTTGTAGGAACAATCGCCATATTTCGTAAAAAAATCGTTACGCTTTGGCCGGTATCTCGCGTTTGCGGTGATTTGCAGGTTTGAAAAGGGCCGTGGCTGTCACATAATCTTGACAATTATCTGCGCGCCTCGACAGAAAAGTCTGGCGCTAACACCTGTGGGAGCGAGCCTGCTCGCGAATGCGGTCTGTCTGACACATCTATGCTGAGTGTGCAGCCGCCTTCGCGAGCAGGCTCGCTCCCACAGGTCTGTGTTCAACCTTATTGCTGGTTTGTCGAGTCATTCATATGCGTATCAAAGTCCACTGCCAGAACCGCATCGGCATCCTGCGCGACATCCTCAACCTGCTGGTGGAGTACGGGATCAACGTCGCGCGCGGCGAGGTCGGTGGCGAGCACGGCAACGCGATCTACCTGCACTGCCCGAACCTGATCAACATTCAGTTCCAGGCGCTGCGGCCGAAGTTCGAGGCGATTGCCGGGGTGTTTGGCGTCAAGCGCGTCGGGTTGATGCCCAGCGAGCGCCGGCACATGGAATTGAACGCGTTGCTCGGCGCACTGGAGTTCCCGGTACTGTCGATCGACATGGGCGGCTCGATCGTTGCCGCCAACCGTGCGGCGGCGCAGTTGCTCGGGGTGCGCGTGGACGAGGTGCCGGGGATTCCGTTGTCACGGTATGCCGAGGATTTCGACCTGCCGGAACTGGTGCGCGCCAACAAATCGCGGATCAACGGCATGCGCGTCAAGGTCAGGGGCGACATCTTTCTCGCCGACATCGCGCCGCTGCAATCGGAGCATGACGACAGCGAAGCCATGGCCGGTGCGGTACTGACCTTGCACCGCGCCGACCGCGTCGGCGAACGCATCTATAACGTGCGCAAGCAGGAGCTGCGTGGTTTCGACAGCATCTTCCAGAGTTCCAAAGTCATGGCGGCGGTGGTGCGCGAAGCACGACGCATGGCGCCGCTGGATGCACCGCTATTGATAGAAGGCGAAACCGGCACCGGCAAAGAATTGCTGGCGCGTGCCTGCCACCTCGCCAGCCCGCGCGGGCAGTCGCCGTTGATGGCGCTCAACTGCGCGGGGCTGCCGGAGTCGATGGCCGAGACCGAGTTGTTCGGCTATGGCCCGGGAGCCTTCGAAGGTGCACGCGCCGAGGGCAAACTAGGACTGCTGGAATTGACCGCGGGCGGCACGCTGTTTCTTGACGGTGTCGGCGAGATGAGCCCGCGCCTTCAAGTGAAGCTGCTGCGCTTTTTGCAGGATGGCTGCTTCCGCCGGGTCGGCAGTGATGAAGAGGTTTATCTGGATGTGCGGGTGATCTGCGCGACCCAGGTCGACTTGTCCGAACTGTGCGCGCGCGGTGAGTTTCGCCAGGACCTGTATCACCGTTTAAATGTGCTTTCGTTGCACATTCCGCCGCTGCGCGAATGCCTCGATGGATTGACGCCGCTGGTCGAGCACTTTCTCGATCAGGCCAGTCGGCAGATTGGCTGCTCACTGCCAAAACTGGCGCCGGCGGCGATGGATCGCCTCAGCCACTATCACTGGCCGGGCAACGTGCGGCAGTTGGAGAACGTGCTGTTTCAGGCGGTTTCCCTGTGCGACGGCGGCACGGTCAAGGCCGAGCATATTCGCTTGCCGGATTACGGCGTGCGTCAGCCGCTTGGCGATTTCTCGCTGGAAGGTGGGCTGGATGAAATTGTCGGGCGCTTTGAGAAAGCCGTGCTGGAGCGGCTGTATTCCGAGCATCCGAGTAGTCGGCAATTGGGCAAGCGGTTGGGGGTTTCGCATACCACGATTGCCAACAAGCTGCGCGAGTATGAAGTCGGCAAAGACCCTGCCGAGTAACAATGCGTGATCGTTCCCACGCTCTGCGTGGGAATGCAGCCCGGGGCGCTCCGCGTCCCAAAGCGGACGCAGAGCGTCCATTGAGGCATTCCCACGCAGAGCGTGGGAACGATCATTAGCCGGGATTGCCGCGAAGCGGCATAACACCGCCGGTTTTTCGACTTCGATACATTTCAAATTTCCCCTCGCTTGCCCTCAAGTCCTTTGTTTACCGGGCCGCAAGCCGCCAGAAAAAAGTTGGTCTGCAAATTGCTTATGGCTCAGCAGTACAGCGGTGGGCGGCAAACGTCCGGCATGCAGAGGAAAGAGTGTGGACAAGTACCTTTATGTGGCAATGACCGGCGCCAGTCAGAACGCACTGGCGCAAAAGGCGCATGCCAACAACCTGGCGAACATCTCCACCAATGGTTTTCAACGCGACCTGGAGCAGGCGCGTTCGATGCCGGTGTTCGGTGACAGCTTTCCGGCGCGTGCGTTTGCCATGAGCGAACGGCCTGCCACTGACTTCTCGCCTGGCTCGCTGGTGCAGACCGGCCGTGACCTCGACGTCGCGGTGACCGGCAACGGTTTTATTGCCGTGCAAAACCCTAATGGCGGTGAAAGCTACGTGCGCACCGGCAGCCTCAACATCGACGCCCTCGGCGTACTGCGTGCCGGCAACGGCATGGCCGTGATGGGCAACGGCGGGCCGATTGCCGTGCCGCCAGAGCAGCAGGTCGAAGTCGGTGAAGACGGCACCATCAGTATTCGTGCGATGGGTGAAGGCCCGCGCGTCATGGCGGAAGTCGACCGGATCAAACTGGTCAACCCGGACATCAAGAACATGAACAAGGGCCTCGACGGTTCGATCTACACCAAGGACGGCCAGCCTGCGCCGGCCGATGCCAACGTCAAGCTGGTGTCGGGTTTCCTTGAGTCGAGCAACGTCAACGCCGTGGAAGAAATGACCTCGGTGCTGGCCCTGGCCAAGCAGTTCGAGTTGCACGTCAAGATGATGAACACCGCCAAAGACGACGACCAGGCCATGGCTCGGGTCTTGCAGATCAGCTAATTATCAGAACGTCGCGCCGTAAAACAGGCGCACGAGGAGAATCGAATGCTTCCGGCTCTATGGGTTGCCAAAACCGGTCTGTCCGCCCAGGACACCAACCTGACCACCATTTCCAACAACCTGGCGAACGTTTCGACCACGGGTTTCAAACGTGATCGTGCCGAGTTCCAGGACCTGCTGTATCAGATCAAGCGTCAGCCAGGTGCCCAGTCGACCCAGGACAGCGAACTGCCGTCGGGTCTGCAACTGGGTACCGGTGTGCGCATCGTCGGCACCCAGAAAAACTTCACCGCCGGCAGCCTGCAAACCACCGAGCAGCCGCTGGACATGGCCATCGACGGTCGCGGTTTCTTCCAGATCCTGCAGCCGGACGGCACCACGTCCTATACCCGTGACGGTACTTTCCATCTCGACTCCAATGGCCAGATCGTCAACGCCAGCGGTTTCGCCCTGGAGCCGGCCATCGTCATCCCGAACAACGCGCAGAGCTTCACCGTCGGCACCGACGGCACCGTGTCGATCACTGTGCCAGGCAACCCTGCCGCTCAGGTGATCGGCAACCTGCAAACCGCTGACTTCATCAACCCGGCCGGTCTGCAAGCGGTGGGCAACAACCTGTTCCTGGAGACCGCTGCTTCGGGCGCGCCGCAAATCGGCACCCCGGGCCTGAACGGTTTCGGTACCACGCTGCAGAACACCCTGGAAGGTTCCAACGTCAGCACCGTTGAAGAGATGGTCAACATGATCACCACTCAACGCGCCTACGAGATGAACTCCAAGGTGATCTCCACCGCCGACCAGATGCTCTCGTTCGTAACGCAGAATCTGTAATCAAGTCTATGGGGCGGCCATGAGGCCGCCAGCAACACCGTGAGGTAGGGTCATGAAACGCTTCGTATCTGTTCTGGCATTGGGTGGGGTCGTCTCGCTCGCGGGCTGCGTCGCACCGACGCCCAAGCCCAATGACCCTTACTACGCCCCGGTGTTGCCGCGCACGCCATTACCGGCTGCGGCCAATAACGGCTCGATCTATCAGGCCGGCTTCGAGCAGAACCTGTACAGCGACCGCAAGGCGTTCCGGGTCGGTGACATCATCACCATCACCCTGAACGAGAAGACCCAGGCGAGCAAGAACGCCAACTCGCAAGTGGCCAAGAACAGCAAGACCGGCATCGGCCTGACCTCGCTGTTCGGCGGCAGCGGTACCACCAACAACCCGTTGGGCGGTAACGACCTGAGCCTGGACGTTGGCTACAGCGGCGACCGCGCGACCAAGGGCGACAGCAAGGCTGCGCAGGGCAACACCCTGACCGGTTCGATCACCGTGACGGTGGCCGACGTGCTGCCCAACGGCATCATCGCTGTGCGCGGCGAGAAGTGGATGACCCTCAACACCGGCGACGAACTGGTGCGGATAGCCGGTCTGGTGCGCGCCGATGACATCGCGACCGACAACACTGTGTCGTCGACCCGTGTCGCCGATGCGCGCATCACCTACTCGGGCACCGGTTCGTTTGCCGATGCGAGTCAGCCAGGCTGGTTCGACCGTTTCTTCCTCAGCCCGCTGTTCCCTTTCTAGGTGGCGACTTTGAATTTCAAGAGCCTCATGCTGGCTGCGGCCCTGTTGTCCGCAGCCTTTGGTGCCCACGCCGAGCGGCTGAAAGATATCGCCAGTATTTCCGGCGTGCGCTCCAACCAGTTGATCGGTTACGGCCTGGTGGTCGGGCTTAACGGCACCGGCGACCAGACGACGCAAACCCCGTTCACCCTGCAGACCTTCAACAACATGCTCTCGCAGTTCGGCATCAAGGTGCCGCCTGGATCGGGCAACGTGCAGTTGAAAAACGTCGCGGCGGTGTCGGTCAGTGCCGATCTGCCAGCGTTCGCCAAACCGGGTCAGCAGGTCGACATCACCGTGTCTTCGATCGGTAACTCCAAGAGCCTGCGCGGCGGCACCCTGTTGCTGACCCCGCTCAAGGGGATCGACGGCAACGTCTACGCCATCGCCCAGGGCAACCTGGTGGTGGGTGGTTTCGATGCCGAAGGGCGCGACGGTTCGAAGATCACCGTCAACGTTCCCTCGGCCGGTCGGATCCCCGGTGGTGCTTCGGTGGAGCGTTCGGTGCCGAGCGGTTTCAACCAGGGCAACAGCCTGACGCTGAACCTCAACCGTTCCGACTTCACCACGGCCAAGCGCATCGTCGACAAGATCAATGACATGCTCGGCCCTGGCGTGGCGCAAGCTATCGACGGCGGTTCGATCCGTGTGACGGCGCCGCTCGATCCGAGCCAGCGTGTCGACTATCTGTCGATCCTGGAAAACCTCGAAGTTGACCCGGGGCAGGCGGTGGCGAAAGTCATCATCAACTCGCGCACTGGCACCATCGTCATCGGCCAGAACGTGAAAGTCTCGCCGGCCGCCGTGACCCACGGCAGCCTGACCGTGACCATCACCGAAGACCCGATCGTCAGTCAGCCGGGTCCGCTGTCCAACGGGCAGACCGCTGTTGTGCCGCGTTCGCGGGTCAATGCTCAGCAGGAAGCCAAACCGATGTTCAAGTTCGGCCCGGGTACCACTCTCGACGAAATCGTACGGGCGGTGAACCAGGTCGGCGCGGCACCGGGTGACCTGATGGCGATTCTCGAAGCACTGAAGCAGGCCGGCGCGTTGCAAGCCGACCTGATCGTGATCTGAGGACGGCGACCATGGATATGCGCAAAGGCAGTCTGGTGGGCACCGGCGATTCGGGTTCCTACTCCGACCTCAATCGTCTGAACCAGCTCAAGGTCGGCGACAAGAACAGCGATGCGAACATGCGCAAGGTGGCGCAGGAATTCGAATCGCTGTTCCTTGGCGAAATGCTCAAGTCGATGCGTTCGGCCACCGAGGCGTTGGGTAAAGACAACCCGATGAACACCCCGGCCGCCAAGCAGTATCAGGAAATGTACGACCAGCAACTGGCGGTGTCGCTGTCCCGCGAGGGTGGTGGTATTGGCCTCGCCGACGTGCTGATGAAGCAGATGTCGAGGAACAAACCGCTAGCGCCGGGTGAGGCTGCGGCCGCGTCCGCCGCCAAGCAGGAAGCCGCGAAAGCCGCTGCGGTGCAGACGCCGATTGCTGCTGGCACCACGGGCACCGGCCCGCTGTCGCGGCTCAATGGCGAGCGCCCGTTGTGGGCATCGCGTTCGCTGCATGCGCCGAACACTCAGTTGGCGCACGCCAACGACATGGAAATGATCAACAAGCGTCGTCTGGCACTGCCGCCGAAACTGGCCGATCGTTTGCTCGCCGGTCTGGTGCCTTCCGCTACACCGACTGCCGCCAATGCCTTGCCGCAACGCACCGCGACCGCCACCGGCGCCGGCCCGCTGTACAACGGCGACTGGCTGACCCGTGCCGAAGGCGCCAAAGCGTCCGGCGGGCAGATGCAGATTTACGGCCGGGCGATGGCGCAGATTCCGCTGGCTCCGGCCAAGCGCGCCTTCAGCTCCGCCGACGAATTCGTCAACACCATGCTGCCGATGGCCAAAGAGGCCGCCGCCAGAATTGGCGTCGATCCGCGTTATCTGGTGGCGCAAGCCGCGCTGGAAACCGGCTGGGGCAAATCGGTCATGCGCGCCCAGGACGGCAGCAGCAGCCACAACCTGTTCGGCATCAAGGCCAGCAGCAACTGGACCGGCGATTCGGCGCGGGCGATCACCAGCGAATTCCGCAATGGGCAGATGGTCAAGGAGACGGCGCAGTTCCGTTCCTACGCCTCGTACAAAGACAGTTTCCACGATCTGGTGACTTTGCTGCAGACCAACAATCGCTATCAAGATGTTGTGAAGTCGGCCGATAACCCAGAACAGTTTGTACGCGAGTTGCAAAAGGCCGGTTACGCAACCGACCCGCACTACGCGACGAAGATTTCGCAGATTGCCAAGCAGATGAACAGTTTCGAAAACTACGCTGCGGCCGGCGTTTCAACGACGCCTCTATAAACATACGGTAAGGTTTGAATCATGAGTTTGCTCAATATCGGGATGTCGGGGTTGGCCGCGAGCTCTTCCTCTCTGGCGACGACAGGTAACAACATTGCCAACGTCGACACCGCCGGTTATTCACGCCAGCAAACCGTGCAGGGCACCAAGTCCTCGCAGCAATTCGGCAACGTCTTCATCGGTACGGGGACGACCCTGGCCGACGTGCGCCGGGTCTACAACTCCTACCTCGAAACCCAGCTGCACACCGCCACCTCGCTCAATAGCGAAGCGGCTGCGTACGGTACCCAGGCGACCGCGCTGGATGCCTCGCTGTCCGATTCCAACACCGGCCTGACCGGTGTGCTGCAGAAGTTCTTCACCTCGATGCAAGGTGTGGCGACGTCGGCGACCGACGACACCTCCCGTCAGTCGGTGTTGACCGGTGCGCAGGCCCTGACCAGCCGTTTCAATGCACTGGCCAAACAGCTGAACGATCAGAACACGACGATCAACGGCAACCTTGGCGACATGACGTCCCAAGTGAACAAGCTGGCCACCTCGATCGCCACGCTCAACCAGAAGATCGGCGAGATTTCCACCAGCGGCGGCCAGCCGAACGATCTGCTCGACAGCCGTAACGAAGCGGTGCGCCAGCTCTCCGAGCTGACCGGTGCGCAGGTCGTTGAACGTGGCAGCAGTTTTGATGTGTATATCGGTACCGGCCAGCCGCTGGTGATCGGCAACACCACCAACACCCTGAGCACCGTGCCGAGCAAGGACGATCCGACGCGCATGGCCATTCAGTTGGACCGAGGCTCAAGCGTGATCGACATCACGTCGGCCATGAGCGGTGGCGAAATCGGTGGCCTGCTGACCTACCGCAAGGAAGTGCTCGACCCTTCGCTCAATGAGTTGGGGCGTGTCGCACTGGTGGTGGCCGATCAGGTCAACAGCCAGCAAGCCCAGGGTATCGACAAGAACGGTGACTTCGGCGCGGCAATCTTCAACAACATCAACAGTGCCGCGCTGGTCAGCCAGCGCAGTATTGCGCAGTCGACCAATAGCGCCGGTTCGGGCAACCTCGATGTCACCATCAAGGACACCGGCAAGCTGACCACCAGCGATTACCAGGTGACCTTCACCAGTGCCACCAACTATTCGGTCAAGCGTTCCGATGGCACCGACATGGGGGCGTTCAGCACCACGACCACTCCACCGCCTGTGATCGACGGCTTCACCCTGGCCCTCAACGGTGGCGCCCTCAGCGCTGGCGATACCTTCAAGGTGACCCCGACCCGTAACGCGGCAACCTCGATTCAGACCGTACTGACCGATCCGAAGAAAGTCGCGGCGGCAGCACCGTTGACTGGCGTGGCCAGTGCCAACAATTCCGGCACTTACACCCAGCCGACGCTGACCGATACCGTCGACATCTATAACCCGGCGTCCCAGGCCGAGCTGCAGAATGCGCTCAAGTATTCGACGCCGGTCAAACTGGTGTTCGGTGCGGTCGCCAGCGGCAGCCAGTCGTACAACATGGTCGACGCCAAGGGCAACACCATCGGTTCGGGCACCATCGTGCCGGGGCAGGCCAACACCTTGAACCTCAAGGTCGGCATGGTTGATTCCACCGATGCTCCGGTGATGGACACCACTGTCACGCCGAACGTGCAGAAGACTTTCACCGTGCAGACCACCGTGGGCGCGACGCCGAAGTCCGGCGAAACCTTCACGATCAACCTGACCGGCGCGGCCTCTTCGGACAACCGCAACGCACAGGCGCTGGTTGGCCTGCAGACCAAACAGACCGTGGACACCGGCACCGGCAGCAAAGGCATCAGTCTGACTGACGCTTACAACAAACTGGTGACCAACGTCGGTACCAAGGCCGCGCAGAGCAAGTCCGACAACGACGCCACCTCGGTGATCCTGGATCAGGCCAAGGGCGCGCGCGACTCGTTGTCCCAGGTCAACCTCGATGAAGAGACCGGCAACCTGGTCAAGTATCAGCAGTACTACACAGCGTCTTCGCAGATCATCAAAGCTGCGCAGGAAACATTCGCCACGCTGATCAACAGTCTTTAAGGAGTCGTAATTCATGCGCATTTCCACCGCCCAGTATTACGCGACGCAAGCTGCTCAATATCAGCGCAACTACAGCAAGACTGTCGCGACCGCCAACGAAGCGAGCAGCCTGCAGCGCATCAATACCGCCGCCGACGATCCGGTTGGCGCTGGCCGTCTGCTCAAGCTGGGTCAGCAAAGTGCGATGCTCGATCAGTATCAGGGCAACATCGATACCACCAAGAGCGCCCTGACCGTGCAGGAGTCTACGTTGAACTCCATTACCACGGCTTTGCAGCGCGCCAAGGAAATCGGCCTGGCGGCCAACAATGGCATCGCCACTGACGATAACCGCAAGGCTTACGCGGCGGAGCTGGGCCAGATCCAGCAGCAAGTGCTGGGCCTGATGAACTCCAAGGATGCCAACGGCAACTATCTGTTCTCCGGTTCCAAGACCGATACCGCGCCGTACTCGCAAAATGTCGACGGCACCTACACCTACAACGGTGACCAGACCCAGATCAACCTGGGCATTGGCGACGGCATGTCGGTCGCGACCAATACCACCGGTTGGGACGCCTTCCAGCAGACCATCAACACCAGCCGCACCCAGACCACCATGACCGCTCCGGCGGTGGATGACGGTCGTGTGGTGCTGTCCAACGGTACGGTCGGCACCGCGGCGACCTACAACGCCAAGTTCACCGGCGGCCAGCCGTACACGGTCAGCTTTCTCAGCAGCACTCAGTTGAAAATCACTGATGCCCTGGGCAACGACGTGACGTCCGAGGCCAGCCAGAACGGCTTGATCAGCAACAGCAACGGTGCCAACCAGACCGTCAGCTTCCGTGGCGTCGATATGAAGTTGAACATCAACCTCAAGGCCGGCGACACCAACCCGGACGCGGTCATCGCCGGTCACAGCTTCCAGCTGTCGGCCACGCCAGACTCATTCACCACGGCGCGCAGCCCGGGCAACCCGTCGACCGCCGTCATCACCGGCTCCAGCATGACCAACCAGGCAGCCTACAGCGCGGCCTTCCCGTCGGGTGGTGGCGCGGTGTTGAAGTTCACCAGCGCCACCGATTTCGATCTGTACGCGGCGCCCGTGACCGCTGACAGCAAGCCAGTATCGTCGGGCACCATGGTCGGCACCAACGCCACGGCCGCCGGTGTGACCTTCGCCATTGGCGGTACGCCGGGCGCGGGCGATCAGTTCTCGATCCAGTCCAACAACCACCAGACCCAGAACGTGCTCGACACCCTGAGCCAGATGGTCACGGCGCTGAACCTGCCGGTCGATGGTGATCCGGTGGTCAAGCAAAAATTCCAGGGAGCCATGGAGTCGGCGTTGGGCAACATCGACAGCGCGTCCAACCAGATTGGCGCTGCGGTGACCTCGATCGGTGCGCGGGGTCAGTCGCTGGATGACCAGAACACCACCAACCAGAGCCTGATCCAGGCCAACACCACGACCCAGGGTTCGATCCGTGATTCGGATCCGGCCGAGGTGATGACCCGCCTGACTTTGCAGCAGACCATGCTGCAAGCCTCGCAACTGGCCTTCAGCAAGATCAGTCAATTGGGTCTGTTCAACAAGATCTGACGTTGGACGGGCGCGCAGGCGCTCGTTTGTCTCGTCACTCAGTTAATGTTTTTTCGCGGTTTCATGGGCTCGCTTTACCGAGCGGGCTCGTACCGCCTGTGAGCCCGCCGTGAATCCACTTCCTCTCGTCAGTCTGCTCATTCCCGCCTTCAATCCGCGCTTCTTCGAGCGGACCTTGAACAGTGCGGTGAGCCAGACGTATGGCCAACTCGAAATCATTGTGTGCGATGACAGTCGCGGCAGCGAGATCGAAGACATCGTAGTGTCTGTGACCGGGCAGACAGGCGTTGCCGTGCGTTACGTGCGTAATCCGCGGACCTTGGGCATGGTCGGCAATCTCAAGGCCTGCCTGGAACAGGCGCAGGGCCAACTCATCAAGTTTGTGTGCGACGACGACCATCTCTACGCCGCCTGTATCGAACAGCAAGCGCAGGAAATGGCGCGCGAGGAAGTCCGCCTGGTGCTGGCTCAACGTCTGTTCTGGGACGCCGACGACATCATTCTTCCGGCGCGTCTGGAAAACACTTCGCTGTCTCCGGTCAGTGGCCTTTTCAAGGGCGACGACCTGCTGGGCATCTTTGAAAAGTTTCCAGTGAATGTGCTGGGTGGCTTCACCAATGCGCTGTTCCGTCGTGAAGATCTTGTCGAGTTGCTGCCGGCGTTGACCCAGGAAGGCCACTGTTTTGTCGCGAGCCTGGATTTCGCGCTGTTTGTCTGCCTGATGCGACGCGGCAATGTGGCGGTGTCCAACAATGTGCTCAGTGCCGAGCGACTTTACCCGGAGCGCCTGAGCGCCCAACAATCGATGAAAGATGCGGTTGAAGTCGAGCGCGAGTGGATTCTGCAAATGCTCAATGCGCGCAGCGGCGAATCTGCGCCTGCGCCGGGCTGGGTCCGCTACATCCCGCTGAGCAAGGCGGACGAAATGCCGCGAGTCTGGGAGGAGCTGCCTCTGAGCCGCACGCTCGGTACCAAGCAGAGTCGCCAGGAGTGGTGTGTCGGTATCGACAGCTGGAGTTTTGCCGATCTCTATGCGCAATGGCTGGAGTGCCGAGTGCTCACCGAGGGACAGCGCAAGTTGCTTCCGGAGACCCTGGCCGCCTGGTCGCATCAGCCGCGCATCGTCCCGATCGTCATCGATCGCGATGGCAGTCGCGACGGCGTCGAGCGCACGCTGGAGGCGCTTGCCGCACAGGATTATCTGCCGGAACTGATCCTCGTGTTGTCGGCTGCCTGTTCCGAGGCGGAGCTCGACGGACGGGTGTTCCGCATGCCGTTGCAGGACGACGGGCTGGAGCAGCTCAACGCGTTGTTGCCGCAACTGGAAGGGGCTGACTGGTTCTACCTGTTGCAGGCTGGCGATCGTCTTGTGGTGCCGGCGTTATTGATCATGGCCGAGCGCATCGCCCATCGCCCGGCGCTGACGTGTCTGTACAGCGATGAAGGCAGTCTGCGCAACGGCGAATCGGTAGAGCCAGCATTCAAACCGGATTTCAACCTCGACCTGATGCGCAGCTATCCCTATGTCGGACGAGCGCTGGCGTTCAAGCGCGAACGCTTTCTGGCGCTGGGCGGGTTCGAGGCGACGTTCGCCGAACTGGCCCCGCATGACATGCTGTGGCGCATGGTCGAAAGCGACGGTACGCAGGTGGTCGGGCATGTCGCCGAAGTGCTGCTGCAATCGCCATTCGATCTGTCCGCCTGGCTCGCCGCCCCAGCGGTCATCGAACAGAACCCGCGGCTACTCGAGGCTCACCTCAAGCGTCTGGGGGTGGCCCATGGCATTCGCCGCGGCAGTTCCGCACTGCTCAACCGCATTGACTATCAGCACGCCCGGCGTCCCCTGGTGTCGATCATTATTGTGACCAAGGACCAGACGGCTGCCCTGCAGCGCTGCGTCGAAACGCTGCTGGAAAAGACCGCTTACTCCGAATACGAGCTGTTGCTGGTCGACAACGGCAGTGAAAGCGCTGAAGCGCGGGCATGGCTTGATGGCATGGCGCACTTGGCCGGCGAGCGGATTCGTGTCCTGAGCTATCCGCAGCAGGGCAACGCGGCGGCGCTGCATAACTTTGCGGTAGGTCAGGCGTGTGGCGAATATGTGCTGCTGCTCAATTCGTTTGCGGTAATCACCCAGGCTGACTGGCTCGACGAACTGCTCAACCATGCGCAGCGTCCGGAAGTCGGCGTGGTCGGTGCCAAGCTGTTCAATCCCGATGGATGTGTGTTGCACGCCGGTCTGATTCTTGGCTTGCAGGGCGCGGTGGGTTTGCCGTTCTATGGTCAGTCACTGCAATCGGATGGCTACATGTTCCGGCTGCAGGCGGCCCATGACCTGAGTGCCGTGGGTGGCGACTGTCTGATGGTGCGAAAGGTGGTTTATGAGTCTGTCGCCGGGCTTGATGAGCAAGCGCTGAAACAGACGCTGAATGTCGTGGATCTGTGCCTGCGGATCGGTCAGGAAGGTTACCTGGTCGTGTGGACTCCTTATGCCTTGTTGGCGCTGGGCGCACGCCCCGGAGCTCTGGCGACGGTAGAAGAGGAGCAATTGCAGCTCCAGGAGCAGGAAACTTTCTACAAACGCTGGTTGCCGCGCATTGCCCGTGACCCGGCGTTCAACGTCAATCTGACGTTACAGGGTGTTGGCGCGACGAGTTTCAGCCTGGAGCCGGGCTTGCGTACCGGCTGGAGTGCATTTTCCCGGGCGCAGTTGCCGAACGTGCTGGCCGTGCCAATCAATGCTTCGGCCATCGGTCATTACCGCATGAGCCAGCCACTGATCGAACTGGAAGCGGCCAACCGCGCCGAAGGGCGGATTTGCTATGGCCTGCCATCGATCATTGATATCGAGCGTCAGTCCCCGGACGTGATTGTTCTGCAAGGGCGTTATTCGCAAGGTGCCATCGATGAAATTCCGCCGCTGAAGAAGTTCTGCCATGCCCGGCGCATCTATGAACTGGATGATTATGTGGTCGACGTTCCGCACCGCAATGCACATATCCGCAACATGCCCAACAAGCAGGAAATGGAGCGGATGGTGCGCCGCGCGATCGGTCTGTGTGATCGGGTGGTGGTATCGACCCAGCCACTGGCCAACGCTTTGTCGGGCATGCATCACGACATTCGCGTCGTCCCTAATATGCTCGCCCGCAACTTGTGGACCGGCCTGCGCGGCCAGCGCCGCACCTCGAAAAAACCGCGGGTCGGCTGGGGCGGTGGCACCAGCCACCACGGTGACCTGGCGGTGATTGCCGATGTCGTGCGTGAGCTGGCCAATGAAGTCGACTGGGTGTTCTTCGGCATGTGCCCGGATGACCTGCGTCCCTACATGCATGAGTTCCACGGCGTGATTCCGTTGGAGGTATATCCGGCGAAACTGGCGAGCCTGAACCTCGACCTCGCGCTGGCACCGCTGGAGTTCCACATCTTCAACGACTGCAAGAGTAACCTGCGGCTGTTGGAGTACGGCGCTTGCGGCTACCCGGTTGTCTGCACCGACACCGAAGCCTATCGCGGTTATCTGCCGT
This sequence comes from Pseudomonas sp. AD21, assembly GCF_002878485.1. NCBI lineage: Bacteria > Pseudomonadati > Pseudomonadota > Gammaproteobacteria > Pseudomonadales > Pseudomonadaceae > Pseudomonas > Pseudomonas sp. AD21. The sequence goes on along the minus strand of NZ_NQYG01000009.1, from coordinate 115,193 downwards.
GTACCCGGGTCAAGACCAACACTACCGATGAGTGGCTGCAGGCGATCCGCATGCACCTGGCCGATCCGGACGCCAGCTACCGCATGGGGGACGAACTGCGTGAGGTGGTGCTGCGCGACTACGTGTTGCGTGGCGATAACTTGCGTTACTGGGAGAACGGCTGGCTGGCGGATTGATCGATTTGCGTACGGCCCTATGAGAAACAGGCGACTTTCGAGTCGCCTGTTTTTTTTGCGTGGCAAAAAGGTTTTTGTATCAGGCCGGATACTTTTTTGGCGGTGGGTTCAAGCATTGGGATTTTTCTGTCGATACCTTTCCATGCGCTCAATTGGCACGGTCAGTGAAGATCTGTCCGGCCAGTGTCTGAGGTGACCGATTTCCGGATTCGACAACAACGCAAGGAAGAAGCAGATGGCAGTAGTGAATGGAACGAGTGAAGCGGATAACCTGGTGGGCACCGAGGGCAATGACGAACTCTACGGACTGGAGTCGGATGATCGGATCTGGGGGACCACGGGGTCCGATTTGCTGAATGGCGGAGAAGGATTCGATTCGGTGAGTTATCAGATGATGTCCAAGGGTGTCAGTGTCGATTTCCGTGAGGGGTTGGCCAATGTCACCAAGGCGGACGGCTCCGTCGATACCCAGGTCGGCATCGAAAAAGTCATCGGCAGCTTTGACAATGACACCTTGGTCAGTTCGGTCAGCGGTATCACGCTGGAAGGTGATAACGGCGATGACGTGTACATCGTCGGTAGCGAAGGTGTGACCATCGTCGAAGAGGAGCGCGGCGGTTACGACGAGCTGCGCACCAGCGTCAACACCCAGAGGATGGATCCGTTCCTGGACAAAATGATCTTCACCGGCACCGGCGACTTCAAGGGCTACGGCAATGCGGAGGCGAACGTGATTGTCGCCGGTGCAGGCAATGACGTGCTGTGGGGCGGCGACGGCGGCGATCAGTTCATGGGGGGTGAGGGCTTCGACACTGTCAGCTATACCGACAGCCTTGAAGGCGTAAGCATCGAGCTCTCAAGCACGTGGGGCGCCACCGGTATTGCATTCGGCGATACCTACTCGAGCATCGAGGCCGTGCAGGGTTCGAACTTCAACGACGTGATCTTCGCTGGCGAAAGCGCGATGGTGGTGGACGGTGCCGAGGGTTTTGACGCCGTCGATTACAGCCGTTCGAACGATGCGGTCAGCATCGAGTTTCGTGATGGCAAGGGCTTCGGTTCCGGCGGTTACGCCGAGGGCGATACCTTGATCAATGTGGAGAAGGTTGTCGGGACGAACCTGGACGATCACTTCACCGCCAATAGCACTGGCGTGACCTTCGAAGGTGGTTGGGGCAGCGATGTCTACACGGTCAACAGCGTGGGTGTGACAATCGTCGAGGAGTGGGGGAGCCCGGGGTACGACGAGCTGTACACCAGCCTGTCGGTGATGAAGATGGATCCGTTCATCGAGAAGATGACTTACACCGGTACCGCTGATTTCACCGGTTATGGCAACGAGTCCGACAACCACATCTTCGGCGGCAGTGGCAATGATCTGTTCTTCGGTGGCGCCGGACGTGATGTTTTCGTCGGCGGCGAGGGGACGGACATTGTCAGCTATGACGACAGCGATACTGGCGTGGTAGCGGGGTTGTGGAAGATCGGCCAGAACGGCACGGCCGAAGGTGACATGTATTACGACATCGAAGGTTTGCGTGGCAGCCGTTTCAACGATGTGCTGGATGCCAGCCGGGACGACACGAGTCTGGAGGGTGGTAACGGCGACGATGTCATCAATGGCAATGATGGCAACGATCACCTCTATGGCGGACTGAAATCCGGTCTCGACGGCGATACCGCACAGGCTGACAAATTGTTCGGCGGCGACGGCGATGACGTCATCGTCAGTGCTGCGCATGACTTCGGCACCGAGGCCTACGGTGGACAAGGCAATGACACCCTCAGGGTCAACAGCGGCAGCGCCTTTGGAGACGATGGTAATGACGTGCTGACCGGCACCGGTAATCACTATCTGTTGTCCGGCGGCAGCGGCAACGATGTGCTGAATCTCAACGTCTCCGGGCAGTCGGGCACTGGCGGCGTCGCACTGGGGGGGATGGGGGATGACACCTATATCGTGAACGCCAGCGGCCTGGTGTCGATTCAGGACGAGGGCTGGGATCTCAACGACACCCTGATCCTGAACACCCTTGCCAATATCAGTCAGATGAACGTCACCCGCATCGGCGACGACGCCTACCTGCACAGCGCCAACGACGGCAGCACCGGCGTCCCTGACAGCGGCGTGAAACTGGCGGGATGGTATGCCGGGTTCAACAACATCGAGCACCTGCAGACTGCCGATGGCCAGGTCTACGACCTGCCTGCGACTGTCGATGGGTTCGCCATGTTTGGCTAATCGCTCAAACTGTTGATGCAACGCAATGAAAGGGATGAATCCGCTGCTGGATTCATCCCTTTTTTCATGCCTCGCGGCGCAGCTGATGCAGTGCTCGCGGAGCTGGCGCGTTTCCTGCAAGTCCCCCTTAAATCGCCATAAAACGAGCGCTCGCGGTCATCGCAGCGGCGCCGCAGGCGGCAAAAGGGTTAGCCAGACGGCCCGCATCGCTCAAGAAAGCCATGCGCAGCCCGGTGACGAACGAGAGGGGAGACGATGAAGGCAGTTATTTTGGCGGGTGGCCTCGGCACACGCATCAGTGAAGAGTCGCACCTCAAGCCCAAGCCCATGATCGAGATCGGCGGCAAGCCAATTCTCTGGCACATCATGAAGCAGTATTCCGCTCACGGAATCCACGACTTCGTGATTTGCCTGGGCTACAAGGGCTACGCGATCAAGGACTTCTTCGCCAACTACTTCCTGCACACCTCCGACGTCACGTTCGACATGCGCAACAACCGTATGGACGTGCACCAGAACTACAGCGAGCCGTGGAGCGTCACTCTGATCGACACCGGAGAGGAGACCATGACCGGTGGCCGTCTGCTGCGCGCCGGGCGTTACCTCAAGGATGAAGAGGCGTTCTGCTTCACCTACGGCGACGGCGTTTCCGACATCAACATTGCGCAACTGGTGGACTACCACAAAGCCCACGGCCGCCTGGCGACCGTCACGGCCGTACAGCCGCCGGGACGTTACGGCGCGCTGGAGCGTCAGGGCGATCAGGTCCTCGGTTTCACCGAAAAACCGCGCGGCGACGGTGGCTGGATCAACGGCGGTTTCTTCGTGTTGTCACCCAAGGTCTTGTCGTATATCGCCGGTGACGAAACCACCTGGGAAGCCGAGCCCTTGGCGCGCCTGGCCGAGGACGAACAGCTGAACGCCTTCGAACATGAAGGCTTCTGGCATCCAATGGACACCCTGCGCGACAAGAACCACCTCGAAGCGCTGTGGCAGAGTGGGGAGGCCCCATGGAAGCAATGGGCCTGAGTGCGGATTTCTGGCGCGGCAAGCGTGTACTGGTCACCGGTCACACCGGTTTCAAGGGCAGTTGGCTGACGCTGTGGCTGCAAAGCCTCGGTGCGCAAGTCAGCGGCTTTTCCCTTGATCCGTCGACCGAGCCGAGCCTGTATGAGCTGGCGCGGGTTCACGAAGGCATCAACGATCAACGCGGTGATCTGCGCGATCTCGGCGCGCTCCTGGAGATCATCGCCGACACCGAGCCGGAGATCGTCCTGCACCTGGCCGCGCAGCCGCTGGTGCGTGAAGGCTATCGCGACCCGCTGGGCACTTACTCCAGCAACGTCATGGGCACGCTGAACCTGCTCGAAGCGATTCGTCAGGTCGGCTGCGTGCGCGCCTGCGTGCTGGTGACCACCGACAAGGTCTACGCCAACAAGGAATGGCTGTGGCCATACCGCGAGGACGAAGCGCTTGGCGGGCACGATCCTTACAGCAGCAGCAAGGCTTGCTGCGAACTGTTGGCGCAGTCGTATGCGGCCTCGTTCTTCCCGGCCGACAAGTACGCCGAGCACGGCCTGGCGCTGGCCACCGCGCGCGCCGGCAACGTCCTGGGCGGCGGTGACTTTGCCCCTGAGCGCCTGATTCCCGACGTGCTCAAAGCCTGGACCGCAGACGAGCCGGTGACCCTGCGCTACCCGCAAGCCGTGCGCCCGTGGCAGCACGCGCTGGAACCGCTGGCCGGTTACCTGCAACTGGCTGCAGGTCTCTACGAACAAGGCCCGGAATACGCCGGGGCGTGGAACTTCGGCCCGGGCGAGGCAGACATGTGCAGTGTCGGCGAAGTGGTCGAGTTGCTCGCCAGTCGCTGGCCACAGGCACGCGGTTTGCGCATCGAAAAAAGCGAACTGCACGAGGCCGGTCTGTTGCGTCTGGACAGCAGCCGCGCCCGTCAAGTACTCGGCTGGCAGCCACGCTGGACCTTGCAGCAATGCTTGACCCAGACCCTCGACTGGCATCTGGCCTGGCAGAACGGCGATGACATGCGCAACGTCACTCTCGGCCAACTGAACCTGTACCGAGGCGCGCTGTGAGCGAGTTCTCCTTGAAACAGTTATCGCTGGCCGGACTGTTCAGCATCCAGCACAAGCGTTTCGAAGATCAGCGCGGGCACTTCGCCCGGCTGTTCTGCGAGGGCAGCCTGAGCGCGTTCGGCCGTGAATTTCACATCCGCCAGATCAACCATTCCTGCACCCGCGAGAAGGGCAGTGTGCGCGGTTTGCATTACCAGAACGCCAACGCCCCGGAAGCCAAGCTGATCACCTGCCTGCGCGGTGAAGTGTGGGATGTGGCGGTGGATCTGCGTCCTGATTCCGAGACTTTTCTGCACTGGCACGCCGAGCATCTGAAGGCCGGTGACGGTCGCAGCCTGTTGATTCCGGCCGGCTTCGCTCACGGCTTCCAGACCCTGACCGACGACGCCGAACTGCTTTACCTGCACAGCGCCGATTACGCGCCGGAGCATGAGGGCGGGCTGTCGGTGAACGATCCACGGCTGGCGATTGCCTGGCCGGTGCCTGTCAATAATTTGTCAGCGCGTGATTCCAGCCATCCCGCGCTCGATCAACACTTTGCTGGAGTGCGTCTATGAACTGTCGTGGGTGCGCCGCACCGCTGAGCCTGCCGCTGATCGACCTCGGCACCTCGCCGCCGTCCAACGCCTACGTGCATGCCGATCGCCTGGATCAGGCCGAGCAATGGGTGCCGCTGAAGGTTGCCGTGTGCCAGCAATGCTGGCTCGTGCAGACCGAGGACTACACCCGCGCCGACAGCCTGTTCGACGCCGAATACGCCTACTTCAGTTCGTTCTCCAGCACCTGGCTGTCCCATGCCGAGCGTTATGTGGCCGAGATGGTCGAGCGCTTTGACCTGAACGCCGGCAGCCGTGTGGTCGAAATCGCCGCCAACGACGGTTATCTGCTGCAGTACGTCGCCGCTCGCGGCATCCCGTGCCTGGGCGTCGAACCAACCCGCAGCACCGCGCAAGCGGCGCGGGACAAGGGCCTGGAAATCCGCGAACTGTTCTTCGGTCGCGACAGCGCAGCACAGTTGAAAGGCGAAGGCTGGGGCGCCGACCTGATGGCCGCCAACAACGTGCTCGCGCATGTGCCGGACATCAATGATTTCCTCAATGGTTTCGCCACGCTGCTCAAGCCGACCGGCGTTGCTACTTTCGAATTCCCGCAACTGCTGACACTGATGGCCGGTGCGCAGTTCGACACCCTGTATCACGAACACTATTCCTACCTGTCGCTGACCGCCGTGCAGACCCTGTGCGAGCGCAATGGCCTGGAAGTGTTCGACGTCAGTCAGTTGAGCACTCACGGCGGTTCGCTGCGGGTGTTCGTGCAACGCCGGGACGGTGAGCGTCGTGCGGTGCAGCCGGCGGTGCAGCAACAGCTGCAGGCCGAACTGGATGCCGGGGTGAAAACCCCTGAGTACTACGCGACCCTCGCGCCGGCTGCCGAACGTATCAAGCATGAGTTGCTGCGCTTCCTGTTGCAGGCCAAGGCCGACGGCAAGCGTGTGGTCGGTTACGGCGCGGCGGCCAAGGGCAACACCTTGCTCAACTACGCCGGGGTCAAACCCGACCTGCTGGCGTGGGTGGCCGATGCCAACCCGCACAAGCAGGGCAAGTACCTGCCGGGCAGTCGTATCCCGATTGTCGCGCCGACGCAGATCGACATCGAAAAACCGGATTACGTGCTGGTGCTGCCGTGGAACCTGCTGCACGAAGTCAGTCAGCAACTGGCGCAGGTGCGCCAGTGGGACGGGCGCTTCGTGATCGCCGTGCCTGAGTTGAAAGTCCTGTGAAAGTCCTGGTAACCGGGGCTACGGGCTTCGTCGGTCGGCATCTGGTCGCGGCGTTGCTCGCGCGTGGCTGCGCCGTTCGCGCAGTGGCGCGCAATACAGATACTGCCTCGACTATGCCGTGGATCGACCACGTCGAATTCGTCGCGGCGGATATTCACGCGGCGGATCTGGACATTGCGGCGCTCACCGACGGCATCGACGTCCTCGCGCACCTGGCCTGGCCGGGCCTGCCGAACTATCGGGCGCTGTTCCATTTCGAGCACAACCTGATGGCCGACTACCGCTTTATCAAAGGCGCGGTCGAAGCGGGTGTGCCGCAGGTATTGGTGACCGGCACCTGCTTCGAGTACGGCATGCAAAGCGGCCCGCTCAGCGAAACCGTCGAGCCGCAGCCGAGCAATCCTTACGGTCTGGCCAAACACACGCTGCATCTGTTCTTGCAAAATCTGCAGCAGGAAAAACCGTTCACCTTGCAGTGGGCGCGTCTGTTCTACCTGCATGGCGAAGGGCAGAACCCCAACAGTCTGCTGGCGGCGCTGGACCGGACGATCGATGCCGGGGAGGCGTCGTTCAACATGTCTGGCGGCGAGCAGCTGCGGGACTTTTTGCCGATCGCCAGCGCCGCCGCTTACCTCGCCACGATCATGCATCAGCGCGATTTCAACGGCGTGATCAATTGCGCCAGCGGCCAGCCGGTATCGGTGCGCGCACTGGTTGAACAACGTCTGCGCGAGCGCGGTGCGGCACTGAATCTGAACCTCGGCCATTACCCTTATCCGACCCATGAACCGATGGCGTTCTGGGCCGTGACCGAGCGTTTGCAACAGCTACTGGGAGAGCCGCAATGAGGCACGAGTTGTATCGGGTCACCGACCTGCCGGTGTTGCAGAACCGCACCTTTGCCGACCCCGAGTCGGCAAAAGCTTCGGCCAGCGCCGACATGCTGCTGGTGCAGGATGAGCGCAGCGGCTTGATCTTCAACGCCGCGTTCGATGCCGACAAGCTCAGCTACGACGCCGACTATCAGAACGAGCAGGCGCACTCCGGCCAGTTCCAGAAGCACCTGAGCGACGTCGAAGGCATCATCGCCAAACACTTCAAGGGCCAGGAGCTGATCGAAGTCGGCTGCGGCAAAGGCTACTTTCTTGAGTTGCTCAAGGGCCTCGGTTATTCGATCACCGGGATCGACCCGGCCTACGAAGGCGACAACGCCGACGTGATCAAGGCGCCGTTCACCCGTGGTCTCGGCCTGGCGGCGGACGCCATCGTCCTGCGTCATGTGCTGGAGCACATCGAAGACCCGGTGAGCTTTCTGGCGGTAATCGCCGAAGCCAATCAGGGCGGGCAGATCTACATCGAAGTGCCGTGCTTCGACTGGATCCTCGAGCACAAGGCCTGGTTCGATCTGTTCTACGAGCACGTCAATTATTTCCGCCTCGATGACCTGCGCCGAATGTTCGGCACCGTGCACGAGGCCGGCAACCTGTTTGGCGGCCAGTACCTGTACATCGTCGCCGACCTGTCGACGTTGCGTCTGACTCCGCAGCAACCGGTGCCACGCCTGACGTTGCCAGACGATTTCACCGCGAGCCTTGAGCGCGCGGTGCAGATCATCCAGTCCGCACCCGAGCAGGGTTCGGCGATCTGGGGCGCGTCGTCCAAAGGCGTGATCTATTCGCTGTTCCTGCAGCGCGCGGGTGTCGCGGTGGATCGCGTGGTGGATATCAACCCGGCCAAGCAGGGGCGTTATCTGCCCCTGAGCGGCGCGCGAGTGTCCTCGCCGCAGGAGGCTATGGACGCCTTGCCCGAAGGTGCCAATCTGTTTGTGATGAACTCCAATTACCTCGAAGAAATCAAGCGGATGACCGGTGGACGCTACGTCTATCACGCCGTCGATAGCGCTTCGTTCCAGTGACCATTGAGACTTTGAACATGACCGACAACAGCATCAACCAAGCCTTCGAAGCTGAATGCCGCGAGCAGATCGCTCAGCAGGGTGACGACCAGAAACTGACTGGCCTGGCCCGCGATTTCTTCAACGAATCGGCCAAACACAAGTACAGCTACCACTTCTCGTGGATGGGCCGCCCGATTATCCAGTTGCCACAAGACATGATGGCGATGCAGGAGATCATCTGGCAGGTCAAGCCGGATCTGGTCATCGAGTGCGGCATCGCCCACGGCGGCTCGATCATCTACTACGCCTCGTTGCTTGAACTGCAAGGTCACGGCGAAGTGCTGGGCATCGACCTTGACATCCGCCCGCACAACCGTGAAGCGATCGAAAGCCACCCGATGGCCAAGCGCATCAAGATGATCGAAGGCTCGAGCATCGACCCGGCCATCGCTGCACAAGTGCAAGCAGTCGCCAAAGGCAAGAAAGTCATTCTGGTCCTCGACTCCAACCACACCCACGATCACGTACTCGAAGAGCTGCGCCTTTACGCGCCGCTGGTCTCGGTCGACAGCTACTGCGTGGTGATGGACACCGTGGTTGAGGACATGCCGGCCGATTTCTTCCCTGATCGCCCATGGGGCCCGGGTGATAACCCAAAAACCGCGGTGTGGAAGTACCTGGAAGAGAACCAGGACTTCGAGATCGACCAGCAGTTGCAGAACAAGCTGCTGATCACCGTGGCGCCGGACGGCTATCTGCGCCGCGTTCGTTAATTCGCAACATCACCAAAGCGTTATTTCGGCGAGTCGCCGGTTGTGGAGAGAAGTTATGCAAGGCAAGTACAGTTCTGAACTGGCGCTACCGCTCAACGAGCTGTTGACCGTGGTGCTGATTACTCACAATCGGCCGGCGTTCCTGCGTCGGGCGGTGAAGTATTACAGCAGCTTGCCCTGCCGGATCATGGTGCTGGACTCCACACCCGAGCGGCCGGAAGGGGATTTCTCTGCCGTCGATTATCACCACGTGCCGCAGTTCGCCTATTGGGGCATGCAGGCCAAGCTGGCGTATGGCGTGGAGCGCCTGACCACGCCGTACATGGTGCTGGCGGCCGACGATGACTTCATCCTGCACGATTCGCTGGCCGAGTCCGTCGGTTTCCTGCAAGCGAACCAGGACTACGGCATGTGCCACGGCTATTGCCTGATGTACCTGACGCTTTCCGGCGGTGTGAACTATTACCGCCGCGACAAGAAAGTCCAGGAGGACTATGCGTCCGAACGGGCTCAGGATCGGGTTATCGATTATATGGGGCAGTACATCCCGCCGTTCTATGCGGTGACCCGTACCGAACTGATGAAAACCTGGCACTCGGCATTGCCGGCGGGGACCAATTTCCAGTGGCAGGAAATCGGCCACGTGTACTTCTTGTTGGCCAGCGCCAAGGCGCGGATCCTGCCAATGCCTTACGTGGTACGCGAGATCAACTATGGCAACTCCGAGCACAGTACCGAGGTGTATCACTCGCTGACCTACGTTGATGCCAAATCGGTCGCCGAGCGTGAAGCGTTTGCCGAGTTCCTCGCCTCGCTGCCCACCGGTATCAAGGATCTCGATGCGCAACAGGGCAAGGCGTTTGCCTTGCAGAGTTTCGAGGCAATGGTCGACAGCCTGCAAAGCGGTCGGGCACTGACGGCGGAACTGATTTTCCAGTCCACCTGGAATCAGTCGCTCAAGGCACCTGATCGTCGGTTCGGACCTCTGCAATACGTCGAGATGCCATTTTACAACCAGCCATTTTTCGATCGTCTCGCGCAATTCGAATTCATGCTGCACGCCATGCCGGCCGGACGCATTCAGTTGCAGGGCCTGGAAGGTGTATGGACCCGCCAGGCGCACTTGCTGCAAGCGCGCAACAACGACACTCCGGAAAGCGTCCTCGATCGTTTGTGGCAGGCGCACGACCTCAATGCGTTCAACCGCACGGTGGTCAAGTGTCTGACGCAGCAGCTGGAACTGGCCGGCGAGGACGAAGAGGCGCAGAAAATGCGTGACTGGAATGCCCGGCTTGATGCGTTGACGGTGGAGGACCACCATCGGGTATTTGACCAGATGCAGTCCGGCCGACTGCTCAAGTGGCTGGATTCGCGCCGGCCCGATGCCGGTCAGGCGACGTCGATTGCCGAGCACCTGGCGGTCAACGGCGGTGGCCCGCAGTTCGGCATCTTCCTGCTGGATCTGGACAACGATATCGACAAGTTGCAGGTCAGCCTCGACAGCCTGCTCGAAGGGCAATGCAAGGCCTTCAGGATTGTCGTGTTCACCACCGGCGAAGCACCGGCGGCCACCACCGCGCAGAACACTTTGCACTTTGTCCGGGTGACGCCGGCCAACCTGGTCGACAAGCTCAATCAGAGCGCCAGTCAGTCGCCTTGCGACTGGCTGCTGCTGGCCGAGGCGGGGGATGAGTTCACTGCCAGTGGCTTGTTGCGCGCCAGCCTGGAGTTGATGGCTGCCGGCGATTGCCGCGCTGTTTCCACCGACGAGATCCAGCGCGGGGAGAAGGGCGCGCTGCTGGATGTGTTCCGTCCCGGCTTCAACCTCGACCTGTTGCTGAGCCTGCCGGGCCTGATGGCGCGCCACTGGCTGGTGCGGCGTGACACGCTGATCGATATTGGCGGCTACCGCGCCGACTTCAACAAGGCCCTGGAATTTGACGTGCTGCTGCGCATCATCGAAGAGCACGGTCTGAACAGCCTGGCCCACCTCGACGAGCCGCTGCTGATCACCGAAGCCGCGTCGCTGGAGGAAAACGCTCATGAGCGCCTGGCGCTGCTGCGCCATCTGGGCAATCGCGGCTACAAGGCCAAGGTCACCTCGGCGGTGCCTGGCATTTACCAGATCGATTACCACCACAGCGATCGTCCGCTGGTGTCGATCGTGGTTCCGGCCGGCAACGACCTGCCAGCCCTGCAACGCTGTCTGGAAGGGGTGCAACTGCGCACTCGTTATCACCATTACGAAATTCTGATCGCCACCACGGTCACGCAATCGGCCGAGGTCAATGACTGGCTCGGTACTCACCAGCATCCGAAAGTCCAGGTGCTGCGCGCCGATCAATCGCTGAGCACAGCGGCGTTGCTCAACGCCGCCAGCCGACAGGCACAGGGCGAGTATCTGGTACTGCTCGCGGCCGACGCGGAAGTGGTCAACCCGAACTGGCTGGATTCGTTGCTCAATCATGCCTTGCGTCCGGAAGTTGGCGTGGTGGGGCCGAAACTGGTCGACCGCGACGGCAAAGTCAGTCAGGCCGGCTTGATCCTCGGTATGAATGGCGGGGTGGGCTCGGCGTTCATCGGTGAAAAACACGACGCCGACGGCTACCTGCATCGGTTGTCGGTGGACCAGAACTGCTCGGCGGTATCGAACGTGTGCCTGATGGTGCGCAAAGAACTGTTCGATGCGCTGGGCGGTCTGGACGACAGCACTTTCAGCGACGGCTTCAACGATGTCGATCTGTGCCTGAGCGCTGCTCAGGCCGGCTACCTGACGGTGTGGACGCCGACGGTGCAGGTCCTGCATCAGGGCGAGATTGCCCAGGCGCCGCAGTCACTGGCTGCTTTGCAGGAAAAGTGGGCCGCCGCGTTTGCTCAGGATCAGGCGTACAACGCCAACCTGAGCCTGACCGGCAAAGGCTATGGCCTGAATGACAGCGCGTCGCTGAACTGGGCGCAGTTGCTCGCCTGAGCCGGGTGCACAAAGAACGGGATTCAAACTATGTTCAATGGTAAATCGATTTTCATCTCCGGCGGCACCGGCTCGTTCGGGCGTAAATTCATCGCCCGTCTGCTTGAGCAATACCAGCCCAAGCGCGTGGTGGTGTTCTCCCGCGATGAACTCAAACAGTACGAAATGCAGCAGACGTTCAACGCGCCGTGCATGCGGTATTTCCTCGGCGACGTGCGCGACGCCGACCGTCTGCGTCAGGCCATGCGTGGCATCGACTACGTGGTGCATGCGGCGGCGCTCAAACAGGTGCCGGCGGCGGAATACAACCCGACTGAATGCATCCGCACCAACGTCAATGGCGCGGAGAACATCATCGCCGCCGCCATCGACAACGGCGTGAAAAAGGTTGTGGCGCTGTCCACCGACAAAGCGGCCAGCCCGATCAACCTGTACGGCGCAACCAAGTTGCTCTCGGACAAGCTGTTCGTCGCTGCCAACAACATTGCCGGCGAGCAGCAGACCCGATTTGCCGTGGTGCGCTACGGCAACGTGGCGGGCTCGCGCGGCTCGGTGGTGCCGTTCTTCAGCAAGCTGATTGCCGACGGTGCGCAGGAGTTGCCGATCACCGACGAGCGCATGACGCGCTTCTGGATCACCCTCGATCACGGCGTGCAGTTTGTCCTCGACAGCTTCGCGCGGATGCATGGCGGCGAAGTGTTCGTGCCGAAGATCCCGTCGATCCGTATCGTCGATCTGGCGCGCGGCATGGCCGAGCAACTGCCGCACAAGAACGTCGGTATTCGTCCCGGTGAAAAACTGCATGAACTGATGGTGCCGCTGGATGATGCGCGGATGACCCTGGAGTTCGAAGACCACTACACCATTCAGCCGTCGATCCGCTTCACCAGCGTCGATGTCGATTTTGCCGTCGACAAGCTTGGTGAATGCGGCCGGCCGGTGGGGGAGGACTTCGAGTACCGCTCCGACACCAACCCGCACTTCCTCTCGGTCGGGCAGATCGCCGACCTGCACGCGAAGCTCTCGGTATGATCCCCTACGGTCGGCAGAGCGTCGATCAGGCGGACATCGATGCCGTAGTCGAAGTCCTGGAATCGGACTGGCTGACCCAGGGGCCGAGCATCGAGCGCTTCGAGCAGGCAATGGCCGAACGCTGCCAGGCAGACTTCGCGGTAGCAGTGTGCAACGCCACGGCGGCGCTGCACATCGCCTGCCTCGCTGCCGGCCTTGGCCCGGGCGATCGCTTGTGGACCACGCCGAACACCTTTCTGGCCTCGGCCAACTGCGGGCGCTATTGCGGCGCCGACGTCGATTTCGTCGACATCGACCCGCTGACCTGGAACCTCGATGCTTTCGCTCTCGCCGCGAAACTCGATCAGGCCGAGCAGGACGGTACTTTGCCGAAAGTGCTGGTGGCGGTGGCGTTCTCCGGGCAGAGCTGCGACCTGCGCAAGATTGCTGAACTGGCCGAGCGCTACAACTTCACCGTGATCGAAGATGCCTCGCACGCGGTGGGCGCCAGCTACGCCGGACGCCCGGTGGGTTGCGGGGAATTTGCGGCGATGACCGTGTTCAGTTTCCACCCGGTGAAAATCATCACCTGCGCCGAAGGCGGCATGGTCCTGACCAATCGCCCGCAACTGGCCGAGCGTCTGCAACGCCTGCGCAGCCATGGCATGACCCGCGATCCGCAGCAAATGAGCGAACCCAGCCACGGCCCGTGGTATTACCAACAGATCGAGCTGGGCTTCAATTACCGGATCACCGATCTGCAAGCCGCACTGGGTCTGTCGCAACTCGGCAAGCTGGATGAATTCATCGCCCGCCGCCGTGAGCTGGCGGCGCGCTATGACCGCTTGCTGGCGTACCTGCCGCTGACTTTGCCCAGCGCGCAGCCGGAGGCAGAATCGGCGTGGCACCTGTACGTGGTGCGCCTGGAGACCGAGCGCATCGGCCTGACCCACCGGCAGGGGTTCGAAGGCTTGCGTGCCGCCGGCATCGGCGTGAACCTGCACTATATTCCGGTGCATTTGCAGCCGTACTATCGCGACCTGGGTTTTGCCGAAGGCGACTTCCCCGAAGCCGAGCGTTATTACGCCGAGGCGATCAGCCTGCCGCTGTTTCCGTTGCTCAGTGACGAGCAGCAGGATCATGTGGTCGAGCAATTGCGCCGGCTGACCGAATAAATCCCGCTGCGGCGGCGAATGAGACTGTGCAATGCGTGATCTGAGTGAGCAGGAAAAATTCTGGCAGGGCGAGTTCGGCAACCAGTACGTGGATCGCAATGTCGGTCAGCCGCTGGTCGCGGCCAACCTGGCGTTGTTCGCCAAGGCCCTGAGCCGCGCCGGGCGCATCGGCAGTGTGGTTGAGCTGGGCACCAATGCCGGCAACAACCTGCAGGCGCTGCGTCAACTGCTGCCGCAAAGTGAATTGTTCGGCGTCGAGATCAACCAAAGCGCCTGCGCTCAGGCGCGGGCACTGGGCATCGCGCAGATCTGGCACGGTTCGCTGTTCGACTTTCCGCGCGAGCGCAGTTACGACCTGACCCTGAGTAAAGGCGTGCTGATCCATCTGGCGCCGGAGCTGCTGCCGACCGCCTATGCGCAGTTGTATGAGTTGAGCCAGCGCTACATCCTGATCGCCGAATACTACAATCCGGCGCCGGTGGAAGTGTCCTATCGAGGCAACAGCGGCAAGCTGTTCAAGCGCGATTTCGCCGGGGAAATGCTCGATCGTTACGCCGATCTGCACTTGCTCGATTACGGCTTTGGTTATCACCGTGATCCGCAATTTCCGGTGGACGACATCACCTGGTTCCTGCTGGAAAAACGTCGTTGAACAGCGTCGCAATCATCCCGGCCCGTGGCGGCAGCAAGCGCATCCCGCGCAAGAATCTGTTGCCGTTCGACGGCGTGCCGATGATTGTTCGCTCGATCCGTACGGCGCTCGACAGTGGCCTGTTCGAACAGGTCGTGGTCAGTACCGATGACGCCGAAATTGCCGAGCTGGCGCTGGCCCACGGTGCGCAAGTGCCGTTCCTGCGCCCGGCTGAACTGGCGGATGATTTCACCGGCACCGCAGCGGTGATTGAGCATGCCTTGCAGCAGCTCCCGGCCTTCGATTACGCCTGCTGCGTGTACGCCACGGCGCCGTTGTTGCAGGCCCGTTACCTGCGCCTGGGGTTCGAGTTGCTGGCGCGGCACCCGGACAAAGCCTTTGCGTTCTCCGTGTGCAACTTTGGTTTCCCGGTGCAGCGGGCGTTGACGCTGGACGGGCAGGGCGCGCTCACGGCGCTGTACCCCGAATTTCGCAACACTCGTTCGCAGGATCTGCCCGAAGCCTTTCAGGACGCTGGCCAGTTTTACTGGGGGCGTAGCGAGGCGTGGCTGCGCGGTGAGGTGCTGTATTCGCCCGCGAGCCTGCCGGTGATTCTGCCACGGCATCTGGTACAGGACATTGATACGCTTGAAGACTGGAAGCGCGCCGAATACCTTTACGCCGCACTGAAGGCTGGCGGAGAACTGTAATGAGAGTGTTGATCCGCGCTGACGCCTCGCCGACCATCGGCAGCGGCCACATTGCCCGCTGCCTGACGCTGGCGCGGGTGCTGCGCGAGCAGGGCAGTCATGTCGCGTTTGCCTGCCGGCGGTTGCCAGGGCATCGGCTCGATGCGTTGCGTGCCGACGGTTTCGAGACCTTCGCCTTGCCCGAACGTTACCCCACTGAAGACCCGCAGCAGGCCATCGAATCGATGCTGCCGTGGCAGGCCGATATCGACGCTCTGGCATCGTTGCTGGAGGGGCATGCCGCATTCGACTGGATCATCGCCGACCATTACGGCCTCGACCATCACTGGCAGACTGCTGCCCGGCGTTGGGCGCCTCGGATCGCGGCGGTGGACGATCTCGCCACCCGGCATTACAGCGTTGATTTGCTGCTCAATCAGAATCTGTCCGGTCTCAGCGCAAACTACGTGCCGCTGTTGCCTGCCGACTGTCGCACCTTGCTCGGGCCGCGCTACGCCATGTTGCGCGAAGAGTTCGTGTGCCCGGCCATCGAGATCAAACCGAAGGCCCGCCGCGTGCTGGTGAATTTCGGTGGTTTCGACGCGGCGATGCAGACCCATCATGCGATGCTCGCACTGCAGGATTTCACTGATCTGGAGGTGGATTTCGTCGCCGGCGCAGACAACCCGGCGTGGGCGCAAATGCAAGCCATGGCCGAGACGCGGCCGAACTGGCGCCTGCACAGTTTCGTCAGCGATTTCCAGCAACGCATGGCCGGCGCCGATCTGTTCATCGGCGCGGGTGGCGGCACCAGTTGGGAGCGCGCAGCCCTGGGCCTGCCGACCCTCTGCATCGCGGTATCGAACAATCAGCAGGCCAACGGCGAAGTGATGGCGGCGGCGGGGGCGCACGTGTTCATGGGTGCCCGCGAGCAGGTCAGCGTCGAACAACTGCGCGACGCCATCGGTTTTGTCGTCGACAATTTCTATCTGCGCCAGAGTCTGGCCGAGCGTTCACGGCAACTGGTCGATGGGCGCGGTGCGTTGCGCGTGGCGGCGGCACTGGCCGGTGCAGTGCTCAAGCTGCGCCTGGCGACCCTCGATGACGCGCAATCGCTGTTCGACGGGCGCAATGCCGAGGCTGTACGGCGCTGGTCACTGGACACGGCTGCAATCGAGTGGCCGCAGCATCTGAACTGGCTGAATGCGAGCCTGCGCAACCCGCAGCGTCTGCTGTTGATTGCCGAGGCCGATGACGGCGCGGTCGGCGTCTTGCGTTATGACTTGCGTGGATTCGAGGCTGAAGTGTCGCTGTATCTGCTGCACGGGCGTTTCGGTCTGGGTTGGGGCAGGGCGCTGCTGGCGCGAGGCGAGGCGTTCGTCCGCGAGCACTGGCCGCAGATGACCGCCATCACCGCTCAGGTTCTACCGGGCAATCGTCCCTCTTTGAATGTATTTCGTGACGCCGGATTCACCCAGAGTGCCTGCGCGTTCACCCAGGTTTTGAAGGATCACCGCGATGAGTAGTTTCAAGATTGGCGAACGTCTGATTGGCGCCGATGCGCCGCCGTTCATCATTGCCGAAATGAGCGGCAACCATAACCAGTCGCTGGAGGTGGCCCTGCAGATCGTCGAAGCCGCCGCCAAGGCGGGCGCCCATGCGTTGAAATTGCAGACCTACACCGCCCAGACCATGACCCTGGATCTGGCCGAGGGCGAGTTTTTCATCAAGGACCCGAACAGCCTGTGGGCCGGCACTTCGCTGCACGACTTGTACGAGAAGGCCCACACGCCGTGGGAATGGCATGCGCCGATTTTCGCCCGGGCCAAAGCGCTGGGCATGCTCGCGTTCTCGACGCCGTTCGATGACACGGCGGTGGATTTTCTCGAGAGCCTCGACGTCCCGGCGTACAAGATCGCCAGTTTCGAAAACACCGATCTGCCGTTGATCCGTCACGTAGCCGCGACCGGCAAACCGCTGATCATCTCCACCGGCATGGCCAGCATCGCCGAACTCGACGAAAGCGTACGCGCCGCGCGCGAGTCGGGGTGCAAGGATCTGGTGCTGCTCAAATGCACCAGCACTTATCCGGCAACGCCGCTCAACAGCAACGTGCGCACGATCCCGCACCTGCGTGAGTTGTTCGGTTGCGAGGTCGGACTGTCCGATCACTCCATGGGGGTTGGCGTGTCTGTGGCCGCTGTGGCCCTCGGGGCGACGGTGGTGGAAAAGCACTTCACCCTCGACCGTTCGGCGGGTGGCGTGGATGCCAGTTTCTCGCTGGAGCCTGCGGAGCTGGCCAGTCTGGTGGTCGAAACCGAGCGCGCCTGGCAGGCCATGGGGCAGGTGCATTACGGCGTAACGGAGGCCGAGCGCAAGTCGCTGGTCTATCGCCGCTCGCTGTACGTCACCGCCGACATGGCCGCCGGTGAGCCTTTCACCGTCGCCAATCTGCGCGCCATTCGTCCCGGTCTCGGTTTGCCGCCCAAGCACACTGACACCGTCCTCGGTCGCCGCGCCCGTCAGGCGATCAAACGCGGCACGCCGCTGGACTGGTCGTTGGTCGAATAACCCGATCTGCACCCGATTCGGCAAAATAGCGTGACCTGCGAGTCATAACGCGCATCTTCACTGTATTGTATTGACCGGGGAGATGGCGCCTGGCCGTGTATCGGTTCCAGTGATAGTCCTTTGTGCTCCCCGTGGCTGCCCGTCGTGGCGGCCGTTTTCTGTTTGTCGGCGCCCCTCGAATCCTTGCGAGCGGTGGTTTTGGGCTGTTTTTTATTGGGAAGCCGTAATGATTGGCATAAAAAGCATTGCGAGCTACGTTCCTGTAGCCGGCGTGGACAATTACGCACAAGGTGCAAAATTCGAGAAGGATGAAGAATTCATCCTCGGTAAAATCGGTTCGGCCTTCCTGCCGCGCAAAGACGCTGAACAGGAAACCTCCGATCTGTGCGTGGAAGCGGCCAATGCGCTGTTTGCCAGCAACCCTGAACTGAAACGTGAATCGATCGACGCGCTGATCGTCGTCACCCAGAACGGTGACGAAGAAGGTCTGCCGCACACCGCTGCGATCGTCCAGGACAAGCTCGGTCTGCCGACTAATGTCGCGGCGTTCGATATTTCCCTGGGCTGCTCCGGCTACGTCTACGGCATCTACGCGATCAAGGGTTTCATGGAAGCCGCCGGCCTGAAGAATGGCCTGCTGATCACCGCTGACCCGTATTCGAAAATCGTCGACCCGGAAGACCGCAACACCACCATGCTCTTCGGCGACGCCGCCACCGCCACCTGGATGGGCGAAGATCCTTCCTGGGCGCTGGGCAAGGCCAAGTTCGGCACCGACGGTTCCGGCGCGCCGCACCTGAAAGTCACCGATGGCGTGTTCTTCATGAACGGACGTCAGGTGTTCAACTTCGCGCTGCTCAAAGTTCCGGCGCACCTGCACGAGTTGCTCGACGACTCCGGCCTCAAGGCTGACGACATCGACGCCTTCTGCATTCACCAGGGCAGTGCGGCGATCGTCGATGCCGTGGCACGTCGTTTCGAAGGCGAGCCCGAGAAGTTCATCAAGGACATGGTCGAGACCGGCAACACGGTGTCTTCGAGCATTCCGTTGCTGCTGGAAAAACACGTCCTCGATTCCGACTGGCAGCGCATTGCCCTGAGCGGTTTTGGTGTCGGTCTGTCGTGGGGCTCGGCGATCATCTATCGTCCTTGAGTCGGTCAAAAACGGCGGATACAAAAATAGCGTTCAAGGTTACCCTTGAACGCTATTTTTTTGCCTGAATGGAGCGCTAGGCGGCATGAGCGATTTTTTCCAGAACAACGCCCACGTCATCCAGCAACGCTGGCCGGCGTTGCTCACGCGGCTGATGGCTGAAGACAGCTCGGTCGTGCAGGCCGAGCTGGTGCAGGGACTGGGGTCGACGCTGAGCGTCAATGGCGTCCAGTTGACCAGCCGCCATGACCGGGTCCGCGAAGCCCGAATCCAGGCCGCCAGCTTGCCGGAACAAGCGCAGTTGCATGTCTATGGCACCGGGCTGGGCGATTTACCAGCGGTGCTGCTGGAGCGTGCCGGGCTTGAGCGGCTGTATGTGCATGTGCTTAACGGCGCGCTCTTTGCTCTGGTGCTGCAGTTGCTCGATCAGCGCCAATGGCTGGAAGACTCGCGAGTGCAGTTGTTCTATGCCGGTGATCTGTCGGACATTTGCACGCCGTTTTTTGCCTTGCCGGCCGAGATGCTGCTGGCCGATGACTTCAATGCGAAGATCCGCGATCGGCTGGTCAGTGAAGTGCACCTGAATTTCAACAATCGTGAGTTCGATCCGCAGTTGCCGTTCATTCAGCAGCGTTTGCAGGACTGCTTGCCGGTGTTGCTGGCCGATGATGATGTGGCGCAACTGTTCGGCAGCACCCGTGGCCGAGAAATCTATGTGATCGGCACCGGGCCGACGCTGGAGGGGCATTTCGAGCGCCTCGCGGACATACGCGCGCAGGCCGAGCGGCCCTTGTTCCTGTGTGTCGATACCGCTTACCGGCCACTGCGCGAGCATGGTGTCGTGCCGGATCTGGTAATCACCATCGATCAGCGCATCAGCTTTCGGCATTTGCCGTTCGAAGCGTCTGACGACATCCCGCTGGTGTATTTGCCCATGAGTGATCCTGCGGTGCTGACCGCCTGGAAGGGCAAGCGTTACGGCGGTTACTCGGCCAGCCCGGTTTACGCCGCGTTGCGCGAGCAATACCCGCGCGGGCAACTGCATGTTGGCGGCAGCGTGATTCATCCGACGGTGGACCTGGCGGTGAAGATGGGGGCATCGCGCATTACCCTGTTCGGCGCCGACTTCGCGTTCCCGATGAACAAGACCCACGCAGGCTGGAATGACGGTGATCTGGGGCCTGGGGTTGATCAGGCGCGGCATTGGGTGCAGGACGGTCATGGCCAGCGAGTCAGCACGCAGCTGAATTTTCGCGGCTACCTGTGCGTGCTGGAGCGTTATATAGCCGCCCATCCGCAGGTGCAATTCTTCAACAGCAGTCGGGCGGGTGCATTGATTGCCGGGACGCAGTTCAATCAGGAGTTTGTGCAATGACGACGATTGAGCATTGCGTCGACGAATGCCGTCAGTGCGCCGGGCTGTTTCGTCTGGGACGTGATGTCGAGGCGGCGCTGGATATGGTCGATGTGTTCGAGGGCGCGCAGCAGTTGCTGATAGCTGCGTCTGCGCCGATTCAGCAGGACTGGTCCTTTGTGCTCACGCACATGCTCGATTGTCAGGAGCGTCAGGACTGGTTGGGGCTGGCTGACTGGATGGAGTACGAGCTGATCGAAGTGTTGCAAAAAGCACGATCGGCACAGTGAGCGAGCGCACTGGCCCGCGGCTTTACGCGCGGGTCGGTTTTATGACGTCATTTTTTCGCAGGTGGGAGGGCGCTAAGCCCTTGTTTTCTCGGGGGTGGCAGGGTGATGGCAAATTTTTTTCAAAAAGCCCTCAAGCAACCTGCCGATCCGACGATAACTATTACGAAGGTTCTCTAGGCCATTCCAGGCGGTTGCCAGGGCCGGAAGCCGCAGTACCCAACCAACGAGGAATTCGTCATGGCTTTAACAGTAAACACCAACACTACGTCGCTGAACGTTCAAAAGAACCTGAACAACGCTTCCAGCGCCCTGTCGACTTCGATGCAGCGCCTGTCTTCCGGCCTGAAAATCAACAGCGCCAAAGACGACGCTGCTGGCCTGCAGATCTCGAATCGTATGTCTTCGCAGATCCGTGGTAACACCCAAGCCATCCAGAACGCCAACGACGGTATCTCCGTTGCCCAGACCGCTGAAGGCGCTCTGCAAGCTACTACCGACATCCTGCAGCGTATGCGTGAACTGGCTGTTAAAGCACGTAACGGCACCAACGGCACTGCTGACCAGACCGCTACCAACTCCGAATTCGCTCAGATGTCCGACGAGATCACCCGTATCTCGGCTTCGACCAACCTGAACGGCAAAAACCTGCTGGACGGTTCGGCTGGTACTGTGACCCTGCAAGTGGGCGCAAACACCGGTTCGGCTAACCACATCGACCTGGTACTGAGCTCCAAGTTCGACGCCGCCAGCCTGTCGGTTGGTAGCGGTACTCTGGCCCTGACCGGTACTTCGGGTACTGCCGCTGGTTCTGCTGCAGCTAACGCTGACAACGCTATCACCGCAATCGACGCTGCAATCGCTGCGATCGGTGCACAGCGCGCCAGCCTGGGTGCTTCGCAAAACCGTCTGACCAGCACCATCTCCAACCTGCAAAACATCACTGAAAACACCACTGCTGCACAAGGTCGCGTACAAGATACCGACTTCGCCGCAGAGACTGCTAACCTGACCAAGCAGCAAACCCTGCAACAGGCTTCGACTTCGGTTCTGGCTCAAGCCAACCAACTGCCTTCCGCTGTACTGAAGCTGCTTCAGTAATTTCGGATTGAGTTTGGGCGGGGGAGTGCGCTGGTCGCGCTCTCTCGCCTTTTTACGTTAGAGGGTGATGAGCATGGACATGAGCGTAAAGCTTAACGTGTCTTATCCGGCTCCCAAGCCAGCAACACCTGTTGCTGACAAGCCGTCAGAGACGCACAAAGTTGCGCAGACTGATGCTCCGGTCGCTGACAAGAAAAGTCAGATAACGGATGACGCCAAGTTGAAACTGGCGGTGCAGGAGATCGAGAAGTTCGTTCAATCGATCAAGCGCAATCTGGAGTTTTCGATCGATGAGCATTCCGGAAAGGTCATCGTCAAGGTGATCGCAAGCGAGACGGGGGAGGTTGTTCGACAGATCCCCTCCGCAGAAGCCCTCAAGCTGGCAGACAGCCTCGCCAACGCAAGCCATGTGTTGTTCGACGCCAAAGTCTGATAGCTGGCATGAATAGTGTTTGTCATTTCTTTAATGACGCCTGGAAGGGTCAAAAGTCTGGCAACAATCTGAAGGGAGATGCACATGGCAAGTCCAATTCTACCGGGTTCCGGACTGGGTTCCGGTCTGGACATCGGCGCGATCGTGACCGCGCTGGTCAACGCCGACAAGTCGCCGAAGCAGACGCAGATCGATTCCGCGACCAAAACCAATACCCTGAAGATTTCCGGTATCGGCACGTTGAAGAGTGCGCTGACCGCGTACCAGACGGCGATGACTAACCTGGGCAGCAAGACCAACCCGGCGTTTGCCGGCTTCACGGCGACCTCGAGCAACACAGCGATTCTGGGCGCCACCTCCGATAACACCGCGGTTTCGGGGACTTACAACATTGTTGTCAACCAGTTGGCCACTGGCTCGAAAGTTGCCAGCGCTTCTTTCGCCGGCGGTGCTGCCAGTGCCATTCCGAGTGGTACCCTGAAAATCAGTCAGAATGGCACTGATTACAATGTCACGATCCCGGCCAATGCGACTTTGCAGAGCACGCGTGACGCGATAAACACGGCTCAGGGCTCCAATGGCATTTCTGCCAACATCGTGACCGACAGCAGCGGTGCTTCGCGTCTGGTGATCAGTTCGAGTAAGACCGGTGCGGGTTCCGACCTTACCGTCAGCGGTATTGCCGGTCTGGAGATCGATGGCACTCAGCCGATGGGCAGCAATCCGGCGGCGGGTGCCTCGGGCAACGTCAACGGTCTTGCACAAGATGCCAAGGTGACCGTCGACGGTCTCCAGGTGTCCAGCAAGAGCAACACGGTCAGTGGGGCAATCAGTGGCTTGACCCTGAATCTGACCAGTGTCAGCCCTGTGGTTGGTGGCGTTGCGACGCCGACCGTTGTCAGTGTCGATACCAACACCAAGGGGCTGCAGGCTTCGGTCCAGGCGTTTGTCGATGCCTACAACACCCTGAAGACCACCGTCGACACCCTGTCCAAGGCGACACCGGATGCCGATGGCAAGCTGACGGTACAGGCCGCTTTCACCGGTGACTCTCTGCCGCGCTCGCTGATCGCCGACATCCGTGGCCAGTTGACTGCTCCTGGTGCTGGGGCAGATGGTGCTTTGTCCTATCTGTCGGAGATCGGTGTAATGACCGATCGCAACACCGGTAACCTGACGTTTGATACTGCTGCGTTCACCAAAACCATGAGTCAGCCCGGGAAGGCCGGCCAGGTTCAGCAGATGTTCACCGGGACCAACGACACCAATGGTCTGCTGGCGCGCATGAGCAAGGCGGTGGACCCGTATCTGAAAGCTTCTCCTGATGGTAAAACCACCACAGGTTTGCTTGATCAGCGCATGACCATTCTGAACAACAACACGCGTAACCTGACTTCCCAGCAATTGGCGCTGGATCTGCGTGTTGCCAACCTGACCAAGACGTTGACTGCCAAGTACAACGCCATGGACTTGCTGGTGGGTCAGATGAAGGCGACGGCCAGTAACATCACATCGTTCTTCAGCTCGCTGAACGCTCAGCAATCCGCGAAGTAACCTGCAGGAACGACAAAAACCCGGCTACGCTTTATCGGCGTGCGCCGGGTTTTTGTCTTTTGATCTAAAGTTCTGTGATTCGTTGGCGATACACTGGTTATACGAGTCATTGTGGCAATGAGGTAGAACATGAACCCAATGTTAGCCCTTCGGCAATATCAGAAAGTCGGCGCGCACGCCCAGACCTCCGAGGCGAGCCCGCACCGTCTGGTGCAAATGCTGATGGAAGGCGGGCTGGCCCGCATCGCTCAGGCCAAGGGTGCCATCGAGCGCAAGGATGTTCCTGGCAAATGCACTTCGATCAGCAAGGCCATAGGCATTGTCAGCGGGCTGCGCGAAGGTCTGGATCTGGAAAAGTGTGCTGATGAACTGGCCGATCTGGATGGACTGTACATCTACATGATGAAGCGTCTCGCCGAGGCCAACATCAACAGCGATCCGCGCATTCTTGATGAGGTCGCCGGCTTGCTGGGCACGGTAAAAGAAGGCTGGGATGCCATCGCTCCCGAGCCTGCTCCGCAGTTTTAAAGGAGAGCACCATGAGTCTTGTATTGCAGCGAATCGCAGATACCCGTGAAGCGTTGGTCAGCGCGCTGGCCGAGCGTAACTGGGAGGCCATTGGCGAGTTGGATCTGGCTTGCCGTTCCTGCATGGAAGACGTCATGGCCGAGGCCTCGCTGGATGAGGAGGCCTTGCGCAGTCACCTTGAGGAGTTGCTCCACGTGTACAAGGAGCTTCTTGAGGCAGCGATGGGTGAGCGGCAGGCGATAGCCAACGAGATGTCGCAGATCACCCAAGCGCAAAAGGCGGCAAAGGTTTACCATCTGTTTGGTTAATTAACCCCAGTTAATCCAGACATGTGCGCCATAAATTTGACTGTGCACGGTTTTTTGACTTAACTAGTGGCTGTTTTCAGATTTCAGACGTCTACAGGCACAAGGTGTCCTGCAAGCGTCTCGCTTGCCCCATTTTTCGGGCATTGAGTTGACTAGGGAAGTTGCTATTGCATGTGGCGTGAAACCAAAATTCTGCTGATCGATGACGATAGCGTCCGCCGCCGCGACCTGGCGGTGATTTTAAATTTTCTTGGCGAAGAAAATTTACCCTGCGGCAGCCATGACTGGCAGCAGGCAGTCGGCTCTTTGTCGTCTAGTCGTGAGGTCATTTGCGTACTGATCGGGACGGTCAATGCTCCTGGTGCGCTTTTGGGCTTGCTAAAGACACTCTCAACCTGGGATGAGTTCCTTCCGGTTTTGTTGATGGGCGATAATTCTTCCGTTGACTTGCCTGAAGACCAGCGTCGCCGAGTGCTTTCGACCCTCGAAATGCCGCCCAGCTACAGCAAATTGCTCGACTCCCTGCACCGTGCCCAGGTCTATCGCGAGATGTACGACCAGGCCCGCGAGCGCGGCCGTCATCGTGAACCCAACCTGTTTCGCAGTCTCGTCGGCACCAGCCGGGCGATCCAGCACGTGCGCCAGATGATGCAGCAAGTGGCCGACACCGACGCCAGCGTGTTGATCCTTGGCGAGTCCGGTACCGGCAAGGAAGTGGTTGCGCGCAACCTGCATTACCATTCCAAGCGTCGCGACGCGCCATTCGTCCCGGTCAACTGCGGGGCGATCCCGGCAGAGCTGCTGGAAAGCGAGCTGTTCGGTCACGAGAAGGGTGCCTTCACTGGTGCGATCACCAGCCGTGCCGGGCGTTTCGAACTGGCCAACGGCGGTACGCTGTTCCTCGACGAAATCGGCGACATGCCGTTGCCGATGCAGGTCAAGCTGCTGCGCGTCCTGCAGGAACGTACCTTCGAACGCGTGGGCAGCAACAAGACCCAGAGCGTCGATGTGCGCATCATTGCTGCGACCCACAAGAATCTCGAAAGCATGATCGAGATCGGCACCTTCCGCGAAGACCTCTACTATCGCCTGAACGTGTTCCCGATCGAGATGGCGCCGCTGCGTGAGCGCGTGGAAGACATTCCGCTGCTGATGAACGAACTGATCTCGCGCATGGAGCACGAAAAGCGCGGCTCGATCCGTTTCAACTCGGCAGCGATCATGTCGCTGTGCCGTCACGGCTGGCCGGGCAATGTTCGCGAACTGGCCAACCTGGTGGAGCGCATGGCGATCATGCACCCGTACGGGGTGATCGGCGTCGTCGAGTTGCCGAAGAAATTCCGCTACGTCGATGACGAAGACGAGCAGATGGTCGACAGCCTGCGCAGCGATCTCGAAGAACGTGTGGCGATCAACGGTCATACCCCGGACTTCACCGCCAACGCCATGCTGCCGCCGGAAGGCCTGGACCTCAAAGACTACCTTGGCGGTCTGGAGCAGGGTCTGATCCAGCAGGCGCTGGACGATGCCAATGGCATTGTGGCGCGTGCCGCTGAACGCCTGCGGATTCGTCGTACCACGCTGGTGGAGAAAATGCGCAAGTACGGCATGAGCCGGCGCGAAGGAGACGAACAGGCGGATGATTGACGCCTGTTTTTCAACCTCTTCATTTATAAGCGGTTTTTTTTAGGCACGGGTATTGCTACATCCCTCGCAACGTTCCGTTTAACTGACGGTCAGCCAAGCGAGAGAACACAATGCCCCACGCCCAGATGTCTTCTGCCTCCAATGCCGAGGGGCAACCGTCGTCCGTAGAGCAGGCGAGCCGTCAGGGCCTTGAGCAGGCGTTCGCGCTGTTCAATCAGATGTCCAGTCAACTGACCGATTCCTACAGCATGCTGGAAGCCCGGGTCACCGAGCTCAAGGGCGAGCTGGCGGTGGTCAGTGCCCAGCGCATGCAGGAGCTGGCTGAAAAAGAGCGTCTGGCCAACCGTCTGCAAAACCTCCTCGACCTGTTGCCCGGTGGTGTCATCGTGATTGACGGCCACGGCATCGTCCGTGAAGCCAACCCGGCGGCGATCGAACTGCTCGGGCTGCCGCTGGAAGGCGAATTGTGGCGTCACGTCATCGCCCGTTGCTTTGCCCCGCGTGAAGACGACGGTCACGAAATTTCCCTGAAAAACGGTCGACGCCTGTCGATTGCCACCCGCTCGCTGGATGCCGAGCCGGGGCAATTGGTGCTGCTCAACGACCTGACAGAAACCCGTCATCTGCAAGATCAACTGGCGCGCCATGAGCGCCTGTCTTCGCTGGGGCGCATGGTCGCCTCGCTGGCTCATCAGATTCGTACACCGCTGTCCGCCGCGTTGTTGTACGCCAGTCATTTGACTGAGCAGGCGCTGCCGGTCGCCACCCAGCAGCGTTTTGCCGGACGCCTCAAGGAGCGTCTGCATGAGCTGGAGCATCAGGTGCGCGACATGCTGGTGTTCGCCCGTGGCGAGCTGCCGCTGACCGATCGCATCACCCCCAATGCGCTGATGCAGTCGCTGCAAGCCGCAGCGCTGACCCATGTGCAGGATTTGCCGATCCGCTGGCAGTGCGACAGCCACGCCGGCGAGTTGCTGTGCAATCGCGACACCCTGGTCGGGGCGATCTTGAATCTGATTGAAAACGCGATTCAGGCCAGTGACGGTAACGTGCGCCTGAAAGTGCATTGCTACACCCGCGACAACAGCCTGCGCCTGTGCGTCAGCGACAGTGGCAGTGGTATTGATCCGGTGGTGCTCGAGCGTCTCGGCGAGCCGTTTTTCACTACCAAAGTGACCGGCACCGGACTTGGCCTGACCGTGGTCAAGGCAGTGACGCGGGCGCATCAGGGAGAATTGCAGCTGCGTTCGCGGGTCGGGCGCGGCACGTGCGCGCAGGTGATCCTGCCGTTGTTTTCCGCTGTACAGGGAGCTGAGTGAACGTCATGGGCATCAAGGTTTTGCTGGTCGAGGATGACCGCTCGTTGCGCGAAGCGCTGGCCGATACGCTGTTGCTGGCAGGCCACGACTACCAGGCAGTCGGCAGCGCCGAAGAGGCGTTGAAAGCGGTCGAGCGCGAAGCGTTCAGTCTGGTGGTCAGCGACGTCAACATGCCCGGCATGGATGGCCATCAATTGCTCGGATTGCTGCGTGCCCGCCAGCCGCAATTGCCAGTGCTGCTGATGACCGCCCATGGCGCGGTCGAGCGTGCGGTGGATGCGATGCGTCAGGGCGCGGCGGATTATCTGGTCAAGCCGTTCGAGCCAAAGGCCCTGCTGGACCTGGTTTCTCGCCATGCCCTGGGCTGCGTCAGCATTGTGGACAGTGAAGGTCCGGTGGCGGTCGAACCGGCCAGTGCGCAGTTGCTGGAGTTGGCGGCGCGCGTTGCCCGCAGTGATTCCACGGTGCTGATCTCCGGCGAATCCGGCACCGGCAAGGAAGTGCTGGCGCGCTACATCCATCAGCATTCCCATCGTGCCAGTCAGCCGTTCATCGCGATCAACTGCGCGGCGATTCCCGACAACATGCTCGAGGCCACGCTGTTCGGTCACGAGAAAGGCTCGTTCACCGGCGCCATCGCGGCGCAGGCCGGCAAGTTCGAACAGGCCGATGGCGGCACCATTCTGCTCGACGAAATTTCCGAAATGCCGCTGGGCCTGCAAGCCAAGTTGCTGCGGGTGTTGCAGGAGCGCGAAGTCGAGCGCGTCGGCGCACGCAAGCCGATTATCCTGGACATTCGTGTGGTCGCCACCACCAACCGCGATCTGGCCGGCGAAGTCGCGGCGGGGGGCTTTCGTGAAGACCTTTTCTACCGTCTGTCGGTTTTCCCTCTGGCCTGGCGTCCACTTCGCGAGCGCACCGCCGATATCCTGCCGCTGGCGGAGCGGTTGCTGAACAAACACGTCAATAAAATGAAGCATGCGACGGCGAAACTTTCGCCGCAAGCGCAGGCATGTCTGACGAATTACCCATGGCCGGGCAACGTGCGCGAGCTGGATAACGCGATTCAACGTGCACTGATTTTGCAACAGGGTGGGTTGATCCAGCCGCTGGATTTCTGTCTGACGGGGGCGGTGACGTTTACCGCCGCGCCGGTTATTGCGCCGGTGCAAGCGCTGGTGCGCGAGATCGAAGTCGAGGCTGAATCCGCCGGTGCGCTGGGCGATGACCTGCGTCGCCGGGAGTTTCAGGTGATCATCGACACCCTGCGCGCCGAGCGTGGCCGCCGCAAGGAGGCCGCCGAAAAACTCGGCATCAGCCCGCGGACCCTGCGCTACAAGCTGGCGCAAATGCGCGATGCCGGGATGGATGTCGAAGCTTACTTATTCGCCACCTGAATTAACCCAGAACCCATTGTGGGAGGGGGCTTGTTCCCGAAGAGGGGGTGTCAGTCGATATTTATGCAACTGACACACCGTCTTCGGGAGCAAGCCCCCTCCCACAGTAGTTTTGCGTAACTCGCAGTTGATGAGGCGCCCCGATTGGCTTTTGTGGAAGAAATCCGCCGAGCTGGCACCCTTGTTGCTAACACCTGTGTACCCGCCGAGTGAGTGTCAAAAAATTGCGGGCCGCCCAAGAGAGTAGACCATGAGCCAAGGTATTGAATTCAATCGGTTGATGATGGACATGAAGGCCATGAAAATGGACGCCATGGCCACGCCGAAATCGACTGCCGCCGTCCCTGAACTGGCAGGCAGCAGCTTTTCCGACATGCTCGGTCAGGCCATCAACAAAGTCAGCGATACCCAGCAGGCGTCGACTCAGTTGGCCAACGCATTTGAAATCGGCAAGAGCGGCGTCGACCTGACCGACGTGATGGTTGCCTCGCAGAAAGCCAGCGTGTCGTTCCAGGCTCTGACCCAGGTACGCAACAAGCTGGTTCAGGCTTATCAAGACATCATGCAGATGCCGGTTTAAGGACGAGATTGAGTCATGGCAGAAGCAGTCGCCGATAACGTTCCGGCCAAGGCCACCCCGATAGACGGCAAACCGCCGCTGTTCGGCCTGTCCTTTCTGGAAAACCTCTCCGAGATGACCATGCTGCGTCAGGTGGGCCTGTTGGTCGGCCTTGCTGCGAGCGTGGCGATTGGCTTTGCCGTGGTGCTGTGGTCGCAGCAGCCGGATTACCGTCCGTTGTACGGCAGCCTTGCCGGCATGGACGCCAAACAGGTCATGGACACCCTGGCCTCCGCCGATATTCCCTACACCGTCGAACCGAACTCCGGCGCCTTGCTGGTCAAGGCCGACGACCTGTCCCGTGCGCGGATGAAACTCGCAGCCGCTGGTGTCACTCCCAGCGACGGCAACATCGGTTTCGAAATCCTCGACAAGGAACAGGGGCTGGGCACCAGCCAGTTCATGGAAGCGACGCGTTACCGTCGTGGGCTGGAAGGCGAACTGGCGCGCACCATCTCGAGCCTGAACAACGTCAAGGGCGCCCGCGTGCACCTGGCGATTCCGAAGAGTTCGGTGTTCGTGCGTGATGAACGCAAGCCAAGCGCCTCGGTGCTGGTCGAGTTGTACTCCGGACGTTCGCTGGAGCCAGGCCAGGTGATTGCGATCATCAACCTGGTGGCGACCTCTGTTCCCGAGTTGAGCAAATCGCAGATCACCGTCGTCGATCAGAAGGGCACCTTGCTCTCTGATCAGGCGGAAAACTCCGAAATGACCATGGCCGGCAAGCAGTTCGATTACAGCCGCCGCATGGAAAGCATGCTCACCCAGCGCGTGCACAACATCCTGCAGCCAGTGCTGGGCAACGATCGCTACAAGGCTGAAGTCTCGGCCGATATCGATTTCAACGCCGTCGAGTCGACGGCCGAGCAGTTCAACCCGGATCAACCGGCGTTGCGCAGCGAACAGTCGGTCAACGAACAACGCACCGCCAGCAATGGCCCGCAAGGTGTGCCGGGTGCCCTGAGCAACCAGCCACCGGCGCCGGCCTCGGCACCGCAAACCACCGGTGGCGCAGCTGCGCCGGCCAGCATGGTGCAGCCAGGTCAGCCATTGGTTGACGCCAACGGCCAGCAGATCATGGACCCGGCCACTGGCCAGCCGATGCTCGCGCCTTACCCGGCAGACAAGCGTCAACAATCCACCAAGAACTTCGAACTCGACCGTTCCATCAGCCACACCAAACAGCAGCAGGGTCGCCTGAATCGTCTGTCGGTGTCGGTGGTGGTCGACGATCAGGTCAAGGTCAACGCAGCCAACGGTGAAATCAGCCGCGCGCCGTGGAGCGCCGATGAACTGGCACGCTTCACTCGTCTGGTGCAGGACGCCGTCGGTTTCGACGCCAGCCGTGGCGACAGCGTCAGCGTGATCAACATGCCGTTCTCCGCCGAGCGCGGTGAAGTGGTCGCCGATATTCCGTTCTACTCCCAGCCATGGTTCTGGGACATCGTCAAACAAGTGCTGGGTGTGTTGTTCATCCTGGTGCTGGTGTTTGGTGTGCTGCGTCCGGTGTTGAATAACATCACCGGTGGCGGCAAAGGCAAGGAGCTGGCCGGTCTTGGCAGCGACGTGGAACTCGGTGGCATGGGCGGCCTGGACGGCGAACTGGCCAACGATCGCGTGAGCCTCGGTGGTCCGCAGAGCATTCTGTTGCCTAGCCCAAGCGAGGGTTATGACGCGCAGCTGAATGCAATCAAGAGTCTGGTGGCTGAAGATCCGGGTCGCGTGGCTCAGGTCGTGAAAGAGTGGATTAACGCAGATGAGTGATAACCGAGCCGCAACCGTCAAACTGAACAAGGTCGACAAAGCCGCGATTCTGCTGCTGTCCCTGGGTTCGACCGATGCCGCGCAAGTGCTGCGCCACATGGGCCCCAAAGAGGTTCAGCGTGTCGGTGTGGCCATGGCCCAGATGGGCAACGTCCATCGCGAGCAGGTCGAGCAGGTCATGAGCGAGTTCGTCGACATCGTCGGCGACCAGACCAGCCTCGGCGTCGGGTCCGACGACTACGTGCGCAAAATGCTCACCCAGGCCCTGGGTGAAGACAAGGCCAACGGCCTGATCGACCGCATCCTGCTCGGTGGCAACACCAGCGGCCTCGACAGCCTGAAATGGATGGAGCCGCGCGCCGTTGCCGACGTGATCCGTTACGAACATCCGCAGATCCAGGCGATCGTGGTCGCGTACCTCGATCCGGATCAGGCCGGTGAAGTGCTCGGTAACTTCGACCACAAGGTGCGTCTGGATATCATCCTGCGCGTGTCGTCGTTGAACACCGTGCAGCCAGCGGCACTGAAAGAGCTGAACCAGATTCTCGAGAAGCAGTTCTCCGGCAACTCGAACGCCTCGCGCACCACCCTGGGTGGCATCAAGCGTGCGGCGGACATCATGAACTTCCTCGACAGTTCGATCGAAGGCCAGCTCATGGACTCGATCCGCGAAGTCGACGAAGACCTGTCCGGTCAGATCGAAGACCTCATGTTCGTGTTCAACAACCTCGCCGATGTCGATGACCGCGGCATCCAGGCGCTGTTGCGCGAAGTGTCCTCGGACGTGCTGGTACTGGCCCTCAAGGGTTCCGACGAAGGCGTCAAAGAGAAGATCTTCAAGAACATGTCCAAGCGTGCGGCCGAACTGTTGCGCGACGACCTCGAGGCCAAAGGCCCGGTGCGCGTCAGCGATGTGGAAACCGCTCAGAAGGAAATCCTCACCATCGCCCGTCGCATGGCCGAAGCAGGCGAAATCGTGCTCGGTGGCAAGGGTGGCGAGGAAATGATCTAAGCCCATGGACAAGCATGACGAGTCAGTGACGGATCTGATCCGCGCCCGCGATGTCCGTGGTTTCGAATCCTGGGAACTGCCCAGCTTCGATCCACCGAAACCGGAACCCGAGCCGGAACCGGAGCCCGAACCGCCGGAAATGGAAGAAGTGCCGCTGGAGGAAGTCCAGCCACTGACCCTGGAAGAACTCGAAAGCATCCGTCAGGAGGCTTACAACGAGGGCTTTGGCATCGGCGAAAAAGAAGGTTTTCACAGTGCCACGCTCAAGGTGCGTCAGGAAGCGGAGGTTGCGCTGGCGGCAAAACTGGCCAGCCTCGAGCAACTGATGACCCACCTGTTCGAGCCGATTGCCGAGCAGGACACACAGATCGAGAAGTCGCTGGTCGACCTCGTGCAACACATCACCAAACAGGTGATCAAGCGCGAACTGGCCATCGACTCCAGCCAGATCGAACACGTCATGCGCGACGCGCTCAAACTGTTGCCGTTGGGCGTGGACAACGTGCGCCTGTACGTCAATCCGCAGGACTTCGAACAGGCCAAGGCCTTGCGCGAGCGTCACGAAGAATCCTGGCGCATCGTCGAGGATGAAGCGCTGATGCCCGGTGGTTGCCGGGTTGAAACCGCGCACAGCCGGATCGACGCGAGCATTGAAACGCGCATCACCCAGGTCATGGACAAGCTGTTCGACCAGTTGCACGAACAGGCTTTGCACCCGGCCGCACCGGATCTGAGTCTGGACTTGCCGCAAGAACCCAAATCGGCCGCCACCCCTGACGAGCCGCTCGCGGACACCGCCGATGCGCCTTGAACGCACCAGTTTCGCCAAGCGCCTGAGCAGCTACGCCGAGGCCACTGAAATGGCCGGTGCGCCGATTCTCGAAGGCCGCCTGCTGCGCATGGTCGGCCTGACCCTCGAAGCCGAAGGCCTGCGCGCCGCCATGGGCACGCGCTGCCTGGTGATCAACGACGACAGCTATCACCCGTCGCAGGTGGAAGCGGAAGTCATGGGTTTTTCCGGCAGCAAAGTATTCCTGATGCCGGTCGGCAGCGTCGCCGGCATTGCTCCGGGTGCCCGCGTGGTGCCACTGGCGGAAACCGGTCGGTTGCCGATGGGCATGAGCATGCTCGGCCGCGTGCTCGATGGCGCCGGACGCGCGCTGGACGGCAAGGGCGGAATGAAGGCCGAAGACTGGGTGCCGATGGACGGCCCGACGATCAACCCGCTCAACCGCGACCCGATCCACGTCCCGCTGGACGTCGGCATCCGTTGCATCAACGGTTTGCTGACAGTCGGCCGTGGTCAGCGTCTGGGCCTGTTCGCCGGTACCGGTGTCGGTAAATCGGTGCTGCTGGGCATGATGACCCGCTTCACCGAGGCCGACATCATTGTCGTCGGCCTGATCGGTGAGCGGGGCCGAGAAGTCAAAGAGTTCATCGAGCACATTCTCGGTGAAGAGGGTCTCAAGCGCTCCGTAGTGGTCGCATCCCCAGCGGACGATGCGCCGCTGATGCGTCTGCGCGCGGCGATGTATTGCACGCGGATTGCCGAGTATTTCCGCGACAAGGGCAAGAACGTCCTGTTGCTGATGGATTCGCTGACCCGTTTCGCCCAGGCCCAGCGGGAAATCGCTCTGGCCATTGGCGAGCCGCCGGCGACCAAGGGTTATCCGCCCTCGGTGTTCGCCAAGCTGCCGAAACTGGTGGAGCGTGCCGGTAATGCGGAGAAGGGCGGGGGGTCGATCACCGCGTTCTACACCGTGTTGTCCGAAGGCGATGACCAGCAGGACCCGATTGCCGACTCAGCGCGGGGCGTGCTCGACGGCCACATCGTGTTGTCCCGGCGTCTGGCCGAGGAAGGTCACTACCCGGCCATCGATATCGAAGCCTCGATCAGCCGGGTGATGCCGGCCGTGGTTTCGGCGGAACACATGCAGCGCGCGCAGTACTTCAAGCAGCTGTGGTCGCGCTATCAGCAGAGCCGCGATCTGATCAGTGTCGGTGCCTATGTGGCCGGTGGCGATCGCGAGACTGACCTGGCAATTTCTTTGCAGCCGCAACTGACCCGCTACCAGCGGCAGGGGCTGAACGATAAAATCAACATGGGCGAAAGCCAGGCCTATCTGGAAACCCTGTTCGCGCCTGCGGCAGGCGGGTAACCGGCCATGGCCGCGAGTCGCGCCGCACGCCTGGCGCCGGTGGTGGACATGGCCGAGCAGGCCGAAAAAACCGCCGTGCAGCGTCTGGGCTACTTTCAGGGTCAGGTCAAAGTGGCCGAAAGCAAACTCGCCGACCTCGATGCCTTTCGTCTGGATTATCAGGAGCAGTGGGTCATGCGTGGCCGCGACGGGGTTTCCGGGCAATGGCTGCTCGGTTATCACGGCTTTCTGGCGCAGCTGGACACCGCCATCGACCAACAGCGCCAGAGTCTGGTCTGGCACCAGAACAACCTGCTCAAGGCGCGGGACGCCTGGCAGCAGGCGTTCGCCAAGGTCGAAGGCCTGCGCAAACTGGTGCAGCGCTATCGCGAAGAGGCGCAACGCCTCGAAGACAAGCGCGAACAGAAACTGCTGGACGAATTGTCGCAGCGTTTGCCGCGGCATGAACCCTTCTAAGCAGCGCGGCTAAACCCTGTGGGAGCGGGCTTGCTCGCGAAAGCGGAGTGTCAGTCACTGAAAATGTCACTGAAACATCGCCTTCGCGAGCAAGCCCGCTCCCACAGTTGAAACTGCGTTGCACCTTGCCCCTGCGTCTACCAAGTGCTAAACCTTGTACACGTTCGTCAATGACAAGGAAGCCAGTCAATGTCAGTCGTTACAGAAGTCTCTCCGGATGGTCAAAAACTGACGATTTCGGTCAGGGGGCGCTTCGATTTTGGGCGCCATCAGGAATTTCGCGAGTCCTATGAGAGTCTTCCCAAGAAGCCCGATTCCATTGTGGTCGACCTGAAAGACGCCACCTACCTCGACAGCTCGGCACTGGGCATGCTGCTGTTGCTGCGCGATCACGCCGGCGGCGACAATTCGGATGTGCGGGTGGTCAACAGCAACTCCGACGTGCGCAAGATCCTCGCCATCTCCAATTTCGACAAACTCTTCGACATCAGTTGACGGCCATGCAGGCGCAAGAGCCGCTGACGATCCTGATCGCCGAAGACAGTGCCGCTGATCGCCTGCTGCTGTCGACCATCGTCCGCCGTCAGGGTCATATAGTGCTGACGGCAGCCAACGGCGCAGAAGCGGTCGAGATCTTTCGCCGGCAACAACTGCATCTGGTGCTGATGGACGCGATGATGCCGGTGATGGACGGCTTCGAAGCGGCACGACAGATCAAGGCACTGGCGGGGGAAACCCTGGTGCCGATCATCTTCCTGACATCGCTGACTGAAAGTGAGGCGCTGGCCCGTTGCCTTGAGGCCGGTGGCGACGACTTTCTGGCGAAGCCCTACAACCAGGTGATCCTCGCCGCCAAAATCAAGGCGATGGATCGCTTGCGCCGTTTACAGGCCACGGTGCTGCAACAGCGCGATCTGATCGCCAAACATCACGATTACCTGCTCAACGAACAGCGCGTCGCCAAAGCGGTGTTCGACAAGGTCGCGCACTCGGGTTGCCTGAGCGCGCCGAACATTCGCTATCTGCAATCGCCCTACGCGTTGTTCAACGGCGATCTGCTGTTGGCGGCGTACACCCCGGACGGCGACATGCACGTGCTGCTCGGCGATTTCACCGGGCATGGCTTGCCGGCGGCGGTTGGGGCGATGCCGTTGGCCGAAGTGTTTTACGGCATGACTGCCAAGGGTTACGGTCTGGCCGAAACCCTGCGCGAGATGAATGCCAAGCTCAAGCGCATCCTGCCGGTGGACATGTTCTGCTGCGCGACCATGCTTTGCCTGAGCTTTCAGCGTCGTTCGGTTGAAGTGTGGAATGGCGGCATGCCTGATGGTTATCTGCACCGTATCGCCACGGGCGAGCGCGTGCCGCTGTCGGCGCGGCATTTGCCGCTGGGCGTGCTCAGCCCGCAAGCGTTTGATGATCGCACCGAAGTGCAGACCCTGGCCGTCGGTGACCGGGTGTTTCTGCTGTCGGACGGGGTGATCGACACCACCGATGCCGATGACCAGTTGTTCGGTGCAGAGCGCTTACAGCAACTGTTTGCCGCCAACCGTGAGCCGGACAACCTGTTTGCCGAGATCGCTCAGGCCTTGCACGCATTTCGTGGCGAGCCCCGTGACGATGTGAGCATGGTTGAAATCAGCCTGCTGGAAGCTGCGCAGGTGGTGCCGTCGGTGCCGGTCTATTCTGACAGTGGCCAGTCCTGTCCGCTGGACTGGTCGGTGAGCTTCGAGTTTCGCGGCGCCACGCTCAAACGCTTCAATCCGTTGCCGTACCTGCTGCAGTTGTTGCTGGAAGTACATGGTTTGCGCACGCAGGGCGGTGCGATCTACAGCGTGCTCGCGGAACTGTATTCCAATGCCCTGGAGCACGGGGTGCTGGGTCTGGATTCCAGTCTCAAGCGCGATGCCACTGGGTTTGCCCGCTACTACGAACAGCGCAACGAGCGGCTGGAGGCTTTGCAGGACGGCTACGTGCGTGTACATCTGCAAGTGCGACCGCAGGGTTCGGGTGGCTGCCTGGTCATCCGCGTCGAGGATAGTGGCAAGGGTTTTGACGTGGGGCGGGTGATGGAGCGGCGGCTGGACGGTGTCCGTCTGTCGGGACGCGGTGTCAGTTTGATCCGGCAATTGGGGCATAACGCCCGCTGGTCGGACGAAGGTCGCAGTGCCTGCGTGGAGTTTTTCTGGGAGGTTAAGGCATAATTCGCCGATTCTTGATCAAGGAGTGAACAAGTGACTGACACACATATTGATCGCGAGGCGCTGAGCGTACTGCGCGAAGTCATGGAGGATGGTTATCCGGAGCTTCTGGATACCTTCCTGACCGATTCTGAAAGTCGCTTGGATCAATTGCAAAAGACCGCCGATGCCAAGGTACTGGCGGAACTTGCCCATAGCTTCAAGGGCAGCGCCAGCAACATGGGCGCGGTTCGGCTGGCGACGCTTTGCCAGGCGCTGGAGTCGGATGCCAAGGACAAAAGTCCAGCGGAAATCGTAGCGCTGGTGGCTGACATCAGCAGCGAGTTCGCCGATGTCCGTCCGGTTTACGAAGACGAGCGACAGCACGCGTTGACTCACTGACCCGTCGTCCGGCGCTTTTCTCAGGCGCCGGACAAATCTGGCCCGACACTTGCAGTAATCCTCTTCAACTGTACCTACGATCCCAGTGCAGCGGAGACCGTGTCATGCCTGCGACCCCCAATATTCTTCTTCAATCTGCCGCCCAGGCCAAGGCGCTAGCCGCTGCTGCCAAAGCGCCGGCAATGGCCGCAGATACCGGGGACAAGGCCTCAAGCTTCGCTCAGGTGTTCGCTGATCAAGGTCCGAAAAAACCGCTCGCCAGTCCTGACAATTCGTTGAAACCGGCGCGCGATAAGGTCGCTGACACCAGCGATAAGAAGGATGTCGGCAAGACGCAGTCTGCCGCCGCGCAACAGACCGTTGCCGATAGCGGCAATGCCTTGCCTGCCGACAAGACCGCCTCGACGGCTTCCGACGACCAAACTGCTGCCGACGACGCTGCCGCAGACACGGCGCAGACGCCAGTGGCTGACACTGCGCCGGTTGATCCGGCGCTGGATCCGGCGCTGGCGCAAACTGTGCAGCCACTGGTGACGACGCCTGTAGCGCCAACCCCGG
Source organism: Pseudomonas sp. AD21 (assembly GCF_002878485.1). Lineage (NCBI taxonomy): Bacteria > Pseudomonadati > Pseudomonadota > Gammaproteobacteria > Pseudomonadales > Pseudomonadaceae > Pseudomonas > Pseudomonas sp. AD21. The sequence continues at coordinate 76,953 of NZ_NQYG01000009.1, read as the reverse complement.
TCGTTGAAACGCCGGCACCGACCAAAACCGAATCACCGGTCGTGGCCGCTACCGTCGCACCGGCGGAGATCAAAGACCTGGCGGCCTCCACCGACAGCGCTTTTGACCCGGCAGCCGATCCTCTCGACTCGCTGCCAGCATTGCGCATGGCAATGGAGCAGGGCGGGCATATTTCCGCCGCCAGCCAGTCTCAGCCCAAAGCCGCGCCGGCCCAGACTCAGGCCGACGGTGAATTGACTTCGGCGCAGACCTTTGCCGCCGGCATGGCCAGCATGCTCGACGTGCAGGCCGACAAGGACAGCACCAGCCAAAATGGCGAAAAAGCCTTCAGCGGCCTGATCGACGATGGCCTGAAAGACCTCAAGTCTGCCACCAGCGACACTCGTGTCGATGATTTCGCCAACCGTCTGGCGGCGCTGACGCAGGCGGCCACGCCGAAAACCGCGAACGCAGTGCCAGTGAATCAGCCGATCGCCATGCACCAGAGCGGCTGGACCGAAGAAATCGTCAACCGCGTCATGTACCTGTCGAGCGCCAACCTGAAGGCGGCCGATATTCAATTGCAGCCGGCAGAGCTCGGGCGTCTGGACATCCGGGTGAACATGGTGCCGGATCAGCAGACCCAAGTGACGTTCATGAGTGCGCATCCAAGCGTGCGTGAAGCCCTCGACGGCCAGATGCATCGCCTGCGCGACATGTTCACCCAGCAGGGCATGGGCCAGGTCGACGTCAACGTTTCTGACCAGAGCCGTGGCTGGCAGGGGCAGCAGGGCCAGGAGCAGGCGCAGCAAGGCCAGAGCGGCCGTACCAGCGCCGCCGGCGGTCGCCTCGATTCGGCAGATGAAGAATTGGCGCCTGCGGCTGTTGCTGAAGCCGCTGCTCAAACGACCAGCGTGATTGGCTCCAGCGCTGTCGACTACTACGCCTGACAAAACGCTGTAACCCTGTGGGAGCGGGCTTGCTCGCGAAATCGGTTTAACATTCAACATCTTTGTTGTCTGTCACTCCGCCTTCGCGAGCAGGCCCGCTCCCACATTGGTTTTGTGGTGGTCTCCCATACGCTCCGACACTTCTGGCATAACACTTGCTCTTGCCTTGCCGTGCGACTGTGAAAACCCGATTAGTGACGGATTATTGGCATGGCGAAGAGCGAAGCAGCAGCTGTAAAAGACCCCGCGACCAAAGGCAAACTCAAGATGATCATCCTGATCGTGGTGGCTCTGCTGCTGGCGATCGGTGTGTCCGTGGGCGCGACCTGGTACTTCATGCACAGTGCCCAGAGCAAGCCTGTCGCAGCGGCCGAGGCTGCGCCGGTCGGCAAGCAGCCAGCGATCTTCGAGCCGATGGCGCCGGCGTTTGTCGCCAACTACAACCAGAACGGCCGTCAGCGCTACATGCAGGTGAGCATCACCATGCTGGCGCGTAACCAGGCCGATCTGGACGCGCTCAAAGTGCACATGCCGGTGATCCGCAACAACCTGGTGATGCTCTTCTCCGGTCAGGATTTCGCCACATTGGCGACCCCGGTCGGGCAAGAGATGTTGCGCCAGAAGGCCACAGCCAGCGTCCAGGAAGTGGCGCAGAAAGAGCTGGGCAAAGTGGTGATCGAACAGTTGCTTTTCACTAATTTCGTACTGCAGTAGGAACACGACATGGCCGTGCAGGATCTGCTGTCCCAGGATGAAATCGACGCGCTGTTGCATGGCGTCGACGATGGTCTGGTACAGACCGATAACGCTGCCGAACCCGGCAGTGTCAAAAGCTACGACCTGACCAGCCAGGATCGCATCGTCCGTGGACGCATGCCGACTCTGGAAATGATCAACGAGCGTTTTGCCCGTTACACCCGCATCAGCATGTTCAACATGCTGCGTCGCTCGGCGGACGTTGCCGTCGGTGGCGTGCAGGTGATGAAGTTTGGCGAATACGTGCACTCGCTGTACGTGCCGACCAGTCTCAACCTGGTCAAGATCAAACCGCTGCGCGGCACCGCGCTGTTCATTCTGGACGCCAAACTGGTGTTCAAACTGGTGGACAACTTCTTCGGCGGCGACGGCCGTCACGCCAAGATCGAAGGGCGTGAATTCACCCCGACCGAACTGCGCGTGGTGCGCATGGTGCTGGAGCAGGCTTTCGTCGATTTGAAAGAAGCCTGGCAGGCGATCATGGAAGTCAATTTCGAGTACATCAACTCGGAAGTGAACCCGGCCATGGCCAACATCGTCGGCCCGAGCGAAGCGATTGTGGTTTCCACGTTCCACATCGAACTCGACGGCGGTGGCGGCGATCTGCACGTGACCATGCCGTACTCGATGATCGAACCGGTGCGCGAGATGCTCGATGCCGGTTTCCAGTCGGACCTCGACGACCAGGACGAGCGCTGGGTCAATGCCCTGCGTCAGGACGTGCTCGATGTCGACGTGCCGATCGGTGCCACCGTGGCCCGCCGTCAGTTGAAGCTGCGCGACATCCTGCACATGCAGCCGGGGGATGTGATCCCGGTCGAGATGCCGGAAGACATGATCATGCGCGCCAATGGCGTACCGGCCTTCAAGGTCAAGATGGGCTCGCACAAAGGCAACCTCGCGTTGCAGGTGATCGAGCCGATCGAGCGTCGCTGAAGCGGCGCTCTCACCCCCACGCATTTAACTGAATTGTTGCCCGCCGAGGACAAATGATGAACGACGAAATGAACGCCCAGGACGATCAGGCACTGGCCGACGAATGGGCTGCGGCCCTGGAAGAGACCGGTGATGGTCAAGCTGACATCGACGCACTGCTGGCGGCCGACGCATCTACCGGCTCCCGTCTGCCGATGGAAGAGTTCGGCAGCGTGCCGAAGAACAACGATCCGGTGACACTGGACGGTCCGAACCTGGACGTGATCCTCGATATTCCGGTCTCGATCTCGATGGAAGTGGGCAGCACCGACATCAACATTCGCAACCTGCTGCAACTGAACCAGGGTTCGGTGATCGAGCTCGATCGTCTGGCGGGTGAGCCACTGGACGTGCTGGTCAACGGCACCCTGATTGCGCACGGCGAAGTGGTGGTGGTCAACGAGAAGTTCGGCATCCGCCTGACTGACGTGATCAGCCCTAGCGAACGCATCAAGAAGCTGCGCTGAGTGAAACGCTTTCTCTGGGCATTGCTGGCGCTGCCATTGAGTGTGCTGGCCGCCGAACCGGCCACCACGTCTGCCGCGGCCACCGCCGCACTGGCGGTCGGCAGCGGCGTGGCCGGGCAGCTGACGCAACTGGTCTTTGGTTTGTTACTGGTGCTGGGCTTGATCTTCTTCCTCGCCTGGTTGTTGCGCCGGTTGCAGCAGGCTGGTCCAGCAGGCAAGGGCCAGGTGATCGAACTGATCGGTTCCCGCGCCCTCGGCCCGCGCGACCGGCTGATGCTGGTGCAGGTCGGCAACGAGCAGATTCTGCTCGGCTTGAGTCCCGGCACCATCACCGCGCTGCACGTGCTCAAGGAACCGGTGCAGGTGCCGAGCACCAGCGAGAAAGCGACCCCGGAATTTGCCCAGCATCTGCTGAAGATTCTCGGCAAGGATCAGAAGGATACGAAGTAATGGGTGCGTTACGCATCGTCTTGACGCTGGCCTTGTTGCTGGCCGCGCCGCTGGCGTTCGCCGCCGATCCGTTGTCGATCCCGGCGATCACGCTGGGTACCAACGCTGACGGCGCGCAGGAGTATTCGGTCAGCCTGCAGATCCTGCTGATCATGACCGCCCTGAGCTTCATTCCGGCGGCCGTGATTCTGATGACCAGTTTCACCCGGATCATCATCGTCTTCTCGATCCTGCGTCAGGCCCTTGGTCTGCAGCAGACGCCGTCGAACCAGATCCTCACCGGCATGGCGCTGTTCCTGACCATGTTCATCATGGCCCCGGTGTTCGATCGGGTGAACAACGATGCGCTGCAGCCGTATCTGGCGGAAAAACTCACCGCGCAGCAGGCGGTGGAAAAGGCTCAGGTACCGATCAAGGACTTCATGCTCGCCCAGACCCGCACCAGCGATCTGGAACTGTTCATGCGCCTGTCCAAGCGCACCGACATCGCGACGCCGGATCAGGCGCCGCTGACCATTCTGGTGCCAGCGTTCGTCACCTCCGAACTGAAGACTGCGTTCCAGATCGGTTTCATGATCTTCATTCCGTTCCTGATCATCGACTTGGTCGTGGCCAGTGTGCTGATGGCGATGGGTATGATGATGCTGTCGCCGCTGATCATTTCCCTGCCGTTCAAGATCATGCTGTTCGTGCTGGTGGATGGCTGGGCGCTGATCATCGGCACCCTGGCCAGTAGCTTCGGAGGTGTTTCGCCATGACGCCGGAAGTTGCGGTCGATATCTTTCGTGAAGCGCTGTGGCTGACCACGATGATGGTCGCAATCCTCGTCGTGCCGAGCCTGCTGGTCGGCCTGCTGGTGGCGATGTTCCAGGCCGCCACGCAGATCAACGAACAGACCCTGAGCTTCCTGCCGCGTCTGCTGGTCATGCTGGTCACCCTGATCGTCGCCGGCCCATGGATCGTGCAGACGTTCATGGAGTACATCATCCAGCTCTACAAGAACATTCCGATGGTCATCGGCTGAGCCATGCAATCACTGCTTCAGCTGACCGACACCCAGATCAGTACCTGGGTGGCGTCATTCATGTTGCCGCTGTTTCGCGTCGCGTCGATGCTGATGGTGATGCCGGTGTTCGGCACCACGCTGGTGTCGCGCCGGATACGGCTGTATTTCGCCGTGGCCATTACCGTGTGCATTGCCCCGGGGCTGCCGCCGATGCCGGAGGTCAGTCCGCTTGCTCTCAGTGGCTGGTTGCTGATTGCCGAGCAGATTCTGGTGGGCGCGGTGCTCGGGTTTTCACTGCAACTGTTTTTCCAGGCCTTTGCCGTGGCCGGGCAGATTGTCGCGATCCAGATGGGCATGGGTTTCGCCTCGATGGTCGACCCGGCCAACGGCGTCTCGGTCGCGGTGATCGGACAGTTTTTCACCATGCTGGTGACCTTGCTGTTCCTGTCGATGAACGGCCATCTGGTGGTCTTCGAAGTGCTCGCCGAGAGCTTCACCACGCTGCCGGTTGGCGGCGGGTTGATGACGGCGCAGTACTGGGAGTTGGCCGGCAAGCTTGGTTGGGTTCTCGGGGCGGCGTTGTTGCTGGTATTGCCGGCGGTCACTGCGCTGCTGGTGGTCAACATCGCGTTCGGCGTGATGACCCGCGCCGCGCCGCAACTGAACATTTTCTCCATCGGTTTTCCGCTGACCCTGGTGCTGGGCCTGTTCATTGTCTGGGTCGGTCTGGCGGACATCCTCAATCAGTATCAACCGCTGGCCACTGAGGCCTTGCAGTTGTTACGCGAACTGGCACGAGCGCGCTGAGTCATGGCTGAGAGCGAAAGCGGTCAGGACAAAACAGAAGACCCCACGGAGAAACGTAAAAAGGACTCCCGTGAGAAGGGTGAGATTGCCCGTTCCAAAGAGCTCAACACCCTGGCGGTGATGCTTGCCGGTGCCGGTGGCTTGCTGATCTTCGGCGGCATGCTGGCGCAGGAACTGATGGACCTGATGCGCCTGAATTTCACGCTGTCGCGGGAAGTGATCATGGACGAGAAATCCATGGGCACGTTCCTGCTGGTCTCGGGCAAGATCGCGCTGGTAGCGATCCAGCCGGTCATGATCACCCTGTTGCTGGCCGCGCTGATCGGGCCGATTTCCCTGGGTGGCTGGCTGTTCGCAGCCGGCTCCATGGCGCCGAAATTCAGCCGGATGAACCCGGGTGCGGGCCTCAAGCGCATGTTCTCGATGAAGGCGGTGATCGAGCTGCTCAAGGCGCTGGCCAAGTTCATCATCACCCTGTTCGTGGCGCTGATGGTGTTGTCGTCCGATATCGACGATTTCCTGCGGATCGCCCACGAGCCGCTTGAGCAGGCGATCATCCACAGCGTGACGCTGGTGGGCTGGAGCTCGCTGTGGCTGGCCTGTGGCCTGATCATCATCGCCGCCGTCGATGTGCCGGTGCAGCTCTGGGAAAGCCACAAGAAGCTGCTGATGACCAAGCAGGAAGTGCGCGACGAACACAAGGATCAGGAAGGCCGCCCAGAGGTCAAGCAACGCATCCGCCAGACCCAGCGCGAGATGTCGCAGCGACGGATGATGGCGGCGATTCCCGACGCCGACGTGGTCATCACCAACCCGACGCACTACGCCGTCGCGCTCAAGTACGACACCGAGAAGGGCGGCGCACCGGTATTGCTGGCCAAGGGCAGCGACTTCCTCGCGCTGAAAATCCGCGAAATCGCCGTGGCCAATAACGTCATGCTCCTGGAGTCGCCGGGGCTGGCGCGGTCGATTTACTACTCCACGGAACTGGATCAGGAAATCCCCGGCGGCCTGTATCTGGCGGTTGCGCAGGTCTTGGCCTACGTCTACCAGATCCGCCAGTACCGCGCCGGCAAGGGCAAACGCCCGGATCCGCTCAAGGACGACCTGCCGATCCCGCCGGATTTGCGCCGCGATTCTTGATTCCTTTCGCCTGCGTTGACTCTGTGCCTGCTGCCGTTTATCGGAAAGCCATTCTGACCTGTCAGATATGACAGTAGACGTCGATTGATTTTGATTGCTCCATAGTCATGACGGCGCTGTTCAGGTGGTTTGTCTGTCTGTTGCGGTTTCCCGTCTCATTTGGTCAAAGGAGCACGGATATGGCGGATCTCATCTACAAGCAGCTCGAGGGTATGAAGTTAAGGTTCGTTTCCGGTGAGCTGAGGCGGAGCGATGACGACAGGGTTCTGAGTTATGCAATGACCTTTCAGTTGGATCTGGACTTCACCCACTTCGTGCATATGAGCAAACAATTCATTCCGGGTTATCTGGATGGGTTGGTCAATGCGATTCGGCCTGAACTAGGCGGGCTTGCTTATCACCTTGCCTACAATTATTTCTTTGATGCTGCGGGAAATATCCACAGCAGCAAAGCGCTGACCGACGTCTTTGCCAACCCTCGGTATTATCTGGATGAATGGGCTACGGCGGATTTTCAGCATCGTTACCACAAACCTGTCTTTCAAACCGTTGATGGGCAGTTACAGATCACGGCGCGGCGCGATTATCGCTGGTCGGATTTACGGCCAATCCAGATCTGGGATTTACCGGTCATTCAGTTTGAGTGGTCGCTCAATCTCATGGAGGGGCATCCCTTTCCGGGAGCCTCGCTCGCACCTGCTTCGGTCGTGATACTTGGCTATTCGAGCGCCGACGAGGTGGATGTGGGCGGTATCTCAATGCGCAAAGGCACGCGCTACATGCAGGGCAGCTCACTGCAATTGGGTGCGATCGTTGAGGCGCAAATCCTCACCGCTTGAGTTTGACTCACCGAAAAAATTCCCTATTCCGTTCCTTTGCAACAGTTGGAAGGCTCCTGCCGGTCCAGCAAGGCTTCTGCCAGGCCGGGCGCGATTCCTGGTTTTACTGTGATGAAACAAAAAGCCGCTGTGCCGATTGAACGGGACGGCGGTTTTTTATGCCTGAACACAGACCTCCCTGAGCTGCCGCAGGCTCGGGCCGCGATCGGACGATCTTTTTATCTTTATGATCGTTCCCACGCTCTGCGTGGGAATGCCTCAACGGACGCTCCGCGTTCGACTCTGGATGGAACGCAGAGCGTCCCGGGCTGCCTTCCCACGCGGAGCGTGGGAACGATCATTGGAGCGGCGCTATTGCGGCAACTGCAGATTATCCAGCGCGCGATTCACCGCCAGCTCCCCGAGCATGATCAATTGCGCGATACCCAGCAGCGTCCTGCGTTGCGACGCCGGCATGAGGTTGGCGAAATCGTTGGCGATGGTTCTGGCGCAAGCGAGGGTTTCGCAGGCGTCGGCCAGCAGCTCTTCGTTTTTGAAGTCTGCGGTCACGGTGTACATACAGCGGATTCCGGCGCAGCTGTAGGCAATGGCGCAAGACTTCGTAGCTTTTGTGCTGGTTACTTAAAACTCGATTAAATCCCTCTACCCTTTACCTGTTTCAATTAGCAGGATCGGAGTTCTTGTCGAAGGACGGGAAGCTCACCACCGGATAAAACCGTGCCGGTTCAATTTCTGGACGGGCACGGTTCGGGGAGGCATTCGAACTGGTATTTATGACTTTTCGGTGTTCTCGATAGCAGCTTGGGTTTTTGGCTTGTAGTACTGATTTTTAACGTTGCCGCCCCAAAGCACGTAACTTCCGTCTCGACGTCTTGCCGCGAATGACGGATCAATCGGCGGTGGGTTGGGAGGCGGTGCCTGGTAAAACGGATAACGTTTGATTGAATAAAGCTCCACGACCTCACCGCTGAGGTACTGGGCCAATTCTGGTGGAATTTCCCCAGCATCTTCCATCGCCAGAGTCGCTCCCCAGACGATGACCGCGCCATACACGCCACCCTGAGACGCCACAACGCCATACGCGCCATTTGTACAGTAAACGCCAGTAATCCTGCTGGCCATCAATGCCTGACGAACGCCTAGCGTGATTGCTCCGCCGTGAGTATTCATTCCCCAGACCACCACAGCGCGGGTTCTACCGTCGTCGTGCTGGCTCAAAAGAAAGAAGCTCAAATCATTGGAATAAAGGCTGAGTATTCCTGGAACTGTAATGGCCCGATTACCAACATGACCGCGAGCATCTTCGGGCTTGGGCCGCATATCTTTGATGGTTGCTTCAATCTCGTTACGAGTGGCTTCAGTGATGGAGGCACCTCCATAACGTTGCGCTCCCCAAGCTTCTGCCTCTCCGCGTTCGGTGATAATGCAAAACGCCCAACGGGTTGCCTTGCATAACAGTACACCGCCACGTGCAGCGATCAGGGAAGCTGATTCAGACATCAATCCGCCCTCACCATTGAGCCCCCAACTGACAGCCTTACGCCTGCCACGGGTGATTGCGCAAAATGCTGTGGTAGATGCTGTGACTGAATTCACCCCACCGTCAGTAAGGATCGCCTCCAGCTTGCCAGACGGAATTGCACCGCCATCGGCTGTCTTTCCCCACGTCACAATATCGCCATTACGCCCAATTGCACAAAATGCAGCCGCCGCTGCAATAATTCGTTCGACGAACATACTGTCGAGTTGCACTTGTGCATCGGCATTAATTGCACCGCCATTATTAGGATTGCCCCACGCATAGACTTTGCCGTTTTGAGTACGAACGGCAAAAGCATTTTCCGTGGCGTAGATGGCGACCGGTTCATCAAACCAAAGGGCTCGTTGGATGAGCTCCGGAATGGTATCGCCGGAGTTTTTCAAACCAATAGCGCCTATTCTGTTTTGATCACCTGTTGGATCTTTATAAATGAAAGCGAAACACACTCGGTTGCTATAAACCGACTTGATATCAGTCAGTTTCACGGAGTGGCTGGCCGGAATATTGGCTCCCCAAACCAGTAGCTGATTGCTCGATCCGTTGTTTACCAGTGCGGCAAAATCCTTCTCTGTTGAAAACAATCGAGTGGCCGGGTTGTTTTTCAGAAAGTTGATGATGTCGGGTGGAACCGGCAGCCCCCAACCCGTCTGCCCCTCGAAGTAAATATCCTGCGTATCTGGATCAATCAGGCCAAAAGCGCCTCCTGTCGAGACGAATACCCGATCAGGAGGTTCAGGAACATGGGCAGAGAAATTTCCCCATTGCTTGAGAAAACTGTTCTCATTTTCTTCCCGAGTGATGCCTTGAAAGTCAGGGTCCACAGTTTTGGCGACAGAGCGGGTTTCCTTTCCGGTTTCACCAATAGCGGACACCGGAGTAACAGCGAATACGATTGTTCTTGCGCTGTACCCGGATTTGATCTTCAAATCGATGGCTATGCCTTCTGGTTCCTCGATTTTTACGTTGTCGAGATACCATTGATAACGAGAGGCTCCTTCAGGGTTTTCGTCAGCATTGTCATAGCGATAGCTGCCGCGTACAAAACCACCAATAACCGGCTCTCCAATGATCATGACATTCCGCGCAATTGGTTCGGCTGTAGTACTCATAGCGATACTCCTCAACGTACAAATAGTCTGTCGGTTGAACAAGCTCAACTGCGTCCTGGCTCAAACTCCTCTTGTTTGACGTAGGCACCCCACGTCACATATTTGTTGTTCGATTTGCGTGCCGCGAAGGCGGCTGGAACCGTCGCGGTCGAAGGTGCTGGAGCTGCCTGGATGGTATAAATTTCGACAACACCGCTACTCAATGCGTCTCGAAGAGCGACCGGAATCATCCCGCCATCCTGTGAGGCTCGTCCCCAGGTGACGACCACACCTTCGGTTGTGCCTTGGTCAACCAGAGCTGCGTAAGCGCCATTGCTGCAGTAGATTTTTCGAATGCGACTGGCCATCAGTGTTTGCTTGATATCACCGGGTATCGTGCCTCCCGTCGCAGCTAAACCCCAAGAAACCAGATTTTTTGTGCGTCCATCGGGATGGCGGTTGAGCAAGACAAAGCTGCCATCGTTGCGCGTTAGTTCGATTGCTTCGCCGTTGGTCAGGGTGACACTGGAAGACACGCGGCTATGTAGGCTTTTTGAGAATCTGGCATTGCTGAACATGGTCTCGATCTGCGCTGCGATATCGCCCTGCTCCAATAACGCCTGAGCATTCAAGGGCAAAGTCGAGGTTTCTTCCCCGGCGCTTTGGGCAGGGATGGCCCCGCCACCATGGCCAGCCGAGCCCCAGGCAGCCGCTTGTCCGCTTTCATTGATGAAGCACATGGCCCAGGGGGCAGCCGTGCACAGCACGAGATTTCCTCTGGCGGCAAGACTGGCGGCCGCCTCTGACATGGTTCCGCCGTATGCCGCCAACCCCCATGTAGCGGCTTTTCTGCGGCCTCTGGTTATGGCGATGAATGCGCTGTCATTGGCAATGACAGTGAGCGCTCCGTCATCGTCATATATCTTCTCCAGAGTCACAGCGGGAATAGCGCCGTTAGCGCCCCACGCAATGATTTCTCCGGATTCCGTCAGGGCACAAAATGCAGTTCGGGAAGCAACAATGCGATCGACTTTCATAGAATTCAATTGAGTCTGTACATCGATCGGAATTGTTCCGCCATTCGCCGCATTACCCCAGGCATATACGCGTCCGCTGTCTGTCAGCACAGTGAAAGCATCGAGGGTGGCGTAGATGGCTTTCGGGCGATCAAACATCAGTTTGTTTTGCACTTCGACCGGCACAACACCGCCTGTTGCTGCCGTTCCGACGGCGCCGATAGTGTTTTCGCCGGAGGGTGGATCCTTATATATAAATGCTAGCGAGGAGCCGTTGCTGTAGACCGACTTGATGTCTTGAAGATTGGGTAATGTCGCCGGTATCCCGGGTCCCCAGACGAGCAACTGATTGTGTTCACCTATAGGGACCAGGGCGCCAAAATTTGTTGTGGTGGTGAACATTGTGATAGCGGGGTTGTTTCTCAGGTATGTCGCTATCTCTGGAGGGATTACGCCACCAAAACTTTGTGTGCCTACGACAGTGACGTTTTGTGTGACTCTGCTCTTCAGGGCAAATGCTCCTGCGGTGGAGGTGAATACTCCGTCCTTAGGCCCGTTCGCATGAAAAGCGAACTGACCTCTCTGTTTCAGAAAGCTGTTTTCACTTTCTTCATCCGAGATATTCTGATACCCCTCTTTTATCACTTGAAGGGGGGCAGAAAACGATTCCACGCCTTTTTCTCCCGATGCAGCAACGGGAGTCACCGAAAACGTAAGTTTCATTCCTGCATGTGCAGTGACCAAGGTCAGGTCGATTGAAGTAGCAATAATTGTTCCGCTGGTTCCACCGTCATACCAACAGAAAGTAGATAACCCTTCGGGATTCTCATCAGGGTTTTCATATAAATAGCTGCCGGTCAGTGTTCCTCCTACTTCGGGCACTCCCATGATTGCTACCTGTCTGACGGTCGGAACTGCTTTCGTACTGGTGTTCATGCTGGTAACTCCTTTCACGATAAAAAACTCATTCGCTGTATGAGACCAAGCCCGACAAGGCCGTGAGATCGGGCGCATTGGGGCCTGCCGATAGCAGTTGACTGTCAGCACTCAGCAGCACGACGTGTGGGCCGGCAGCGTAGACGCAGACAATGGATTCAAGGGTTTCAGCTGAAGTGTTCACCCCCCACGTAACCGCGCGACGTGTATTCAGTACGGCGCTGAATGATCCATAGGACGAGGATGTTGCAAGGGCAGGTGATAACTCTGAAGGCACTTGCCCACCTTCTTCAGCTACCCCCCAAGCGATCAATGAGGCATCGGCTTTTATTGCACAAAAAGCTGTTGTTGATCCTGTCAAATGGGACACTGACTGGAGGTTGTCCGGAGCTTTGCCGCCGAATCGTTGATTACCCCATGCGGCGATCGAACCATTGGATTTCAGGGCGGCAAACGCAGCGCTGGTGGATGCGAGAAGAACGACTTCTTCGGTTGAACTCTGCACGTTGTCAGGAGTGACTCCGCCGTGCTCGGATGACCCCCATGCAGCAACGCGGCGATCTGTTTTCAGTGCACAGAAGGCGCGATCACTGGCACATAGCTGAATAGCACCGCGCGCGTCAGATACCCAAAAACCGTCAGGCCAACTGGCTCCCCAGCTGAAGACTCGACCGTCGCATAGCAACGCCGTGAAGTCGCCAGTGTTACCAATGATTTTTTCGACGGGGCTGAGCTGAGAAATTACCGATGTGGGAATCGTACCTCCATAGTCAGGATCGCCCCATGCGATAAGTTGGCCATCATTTCGGAGTGCGACGAAGGCGCCATCGGTGGCTGCCAGTTTCCTTACATTCCTGAGCTCTTTATCTGTTTCGAGTGCAATAAGTCCTCCACGAGAGGGGTCTCCCCAGGCAACGACGGTGTTGTCATTTTTAAGCGCAACATAAGCATGGCCGCCAGCGGCCACATAACGCACATCTTTCAAACCGGGAGGGGGCAACATTTCACTATTGTCACTCCAGCCAAAAACACTTCCATCATCCTTAACAATGCAACCGCTGTGATGGTTTCGCAGATTGAATATTCCGCTGACGTTGCCGGGACGAAGTACCGTACGAGCAATGATGTTCTCTTCGTCCTGCAGCGAGACGATTAAGGCTCTTTCTGGCTCGATATCAAGAAAAGTCCAACCTTGGACACCTTCGGTGTCGCCTGCATAAGTCCACTTAACTTCAGTCGCGGTGGAGTGGCCTTTAATTGCTGGAGAAGAGGCCGTCAGGCGGCTCAAGTTCGAATGGTAGCGCGGTGAGGTCTGTGATCGGTTGCCCACGACGCTGAGCTGACCGGTGCCGATCACGAAAGCGGTGGCCGGGTTGGAACTGCCCACGAGATCACCATCGGGTTTGCGCAGTTCGTACGTTACGGTGACGCTACTGCCAGCGAAAACCTTGTCGTTGGGTATCTCAAGGAACAGGGTTTGTTTTACTCCGAACCGATCCACTTCGACTTTGCCACTAACCGTTACCACCACATCGGCGGGGTGCCCCGTATTAGTCGCTGTATAGGTCGCGATAACGTCGTAGCCCACGACAAAACGGTTATCGTTAGTCAGAACGACCAGTAGCAGCGGATTACCCGCCAGTTTTTCCAGATCAATGATGCTCGCGTCATCACCGGGATAATCCTCTTTGCGTTCCAGCAAAATCGGCATCGGCAACAGGACGCCATCCAGATCCTCATCCACGCTCTGCACCGCCGACCACGGGGCATCGGTGTCCGGGCCGTTGCCGATCTGATCGGTGACGGTGTAGGAGAAATGCAGTTTTTTATTCTGACGTTTCGCCTTGTCCAGGTACGCGCGAGTGACGGTGAAGCAAATGGTGATAGGGATTTCGTCGCCCGGGTTCGGCGGTTGCGGCGCCTGATTCGGATTGACCTTGGGCTTGGGTTCCAGAAATTCGCCGTTGCACTTGAGGGTGATGACGTCATACGCCCGGCAATATGGGTAGGCCACGCAGACTTCGGCGCTGACAAAATCCGGGCCGACACCGTTCTTGATGACGTCGGGCAGCAGGAGTTTGAGTTCGGAGTGGCCACTGGGATCCGTCAGGCGATCTTTCAGGCCGGGGCGGATGCGGTTATAGAGGATTTCCAGCGGTGGTGTGGAAGTGCCGATGTTGCTGCTGCCACGAGTGACGGTGTAGTACAGCTTGTTGATCCGGTCCGGATGCAGGCGACCCTTGGGAATGCGCAGTGTGGTGCGCGAGTCCGGGTCGATAATGGTTTCGCTGTCCAGTGCGGCCGGTTCATTCTCAAGCCAAAGCTCCATGACGTCGTCGGGATCCATGGTACCCGACAACGGTGGGTCGACGAGGACAACGGCGCCTTCACCGTCGGTGACCAAGTCATAGGCCACCAGGGGCACGCCGATGTGTGCGCCTACCACGGGCGTGGTCTGGCCGTTGACTATTGGCGGGCTCAAGACCAGGACGGTGTTGTCCTGTGGGGTTGAGGTGGTCATGAACGAGGCTCCTGCGCGGTGAGAGCGGGCAGGGGTTATCAGAGCGCTTAATGACCGATTGCGCACCTGTCAGATCTGACAGGTGCCGATGAGTGGTCGTTGGCACGAACATAAAAAGCGAAAAATCGCAGCCTTTGGCGGCGCCTGCATAAATCGGTGTAAACGCCGCAGGAGGCTGTGGTCTTTTGATCCGGGAAGCGGAAAACGTGGTCTGGCTTTGTTCCACTGCTGTAGAGGTCACTGTGGCGAGGGAGCAAGCTCCCTCGCCACAGGTTATTGCCTGGCTTCTTAGGCTGGTAACTGCAGATTATCCAGCGCCCGATTCACCGCCAGCTCCCCGAGCATGATCAGCTGCGCGATACCCAGCAGCGTCCTGCGTTGCGACGCCGGTACGAGATGGGCAAAGTCATCGGCGATGGTTCTGGCTGAGGCTAGTGTTTCGCTGGCATCGGCCAGCAGTTCCTCATTTTTGAAGTCAGCGGTAACGGCGTACATCCTGCGGGTTCTACGTGGCGGTGGGGTGGAGCCAGGCGGGCAGAGGTAGTGATCGAGTGCGCGGTCGGCGGCGTCGTGGAGTTTTTTTGAATCGAGGGATTCGTAGGGGGAGGTGGGGTCGGTTTCGGGTGGGCTGGGTGTTGGTTTGATCATGGTGAAGCTCCTAGAGTCATTGGAGCTGCCAACGTTCGCTGCGAGACGAATGAGGGTGGCAGCTATACGCGGGTCGCAGACCGGGACTCTAGAACCGGCAGACCCGAAGGTCTCCCACGTACAGCCGCCATAAGCAAAGCGGATGTTGTGCGTCCAGAGATCGACGGGCTGCGAGACCCGATCGCTGATGTGTCAGCGACCGACCCACAATAGAATCCGACCCCAAAGCGCACAAGCCGGCGGATTCTGGGGTAGCTGTAGGCAATGGCGCAAGGATGTGTAGCCTTGAAGGCGTGTCCTGAAGTGTCTTTTAAACACCAGCGTTTAAAAAAACACAGGTCGGGCGATTCCGCACGATTTGCGCCGCGATTCATGATGCTGCGGCGTCGCTGCTGGCCGCTTCGCGAGCAAGCCCGCTCCCACAGGGGATCTGTGTGGTGCACACCCAGTCTCTACGCACTGAAGATCCAATGTGGGAGCGGGCTTGCTCGCGAATGCGTCAGTCCGGGCGCCGAAATTTTCCCGATAAACCCTTCTGTTTCAATCCTTGGCAAAAGTTGGAAGGCTTCTTGCAGTAGCCGCCGTGCGCCTGCTTTGGGCGTCAAAAGTTTGCTTTAAAGGAACGGGGAAAACCGGTGGATCGCTCTCAGTTAATCAACAGCGCACGCTCGAACATTGCCGACCTCAGTCGAGGCAATCTGGGCGTGCCGTTGCTGTTGCTGGTGATGCTGGCGATGATGATGTTGCCGGTGCCGCCGTTCCTGCTGGACGTGTTTTTCACCTTCAACATCGCGCTGTCGATTGTCGTGCTTCTGGTCTGCGTATACGCGCTGCGGCCGCTGGATTTTGCGGTGTTCCCGACCATTCTGCTGGTGGCGACGCTGCTGCGGCTGGCGTTGAACGTGGCGTCGACGCGGGTGGTGATGCTTCACGGTCAGGACGGCCACGCCGCTGCCGGTAAGGTGATCCAGGCCTTCGGTGAGGTGGTGATCGGCGGTAACTACGTGGTTGGTATCGTGGTCTTCGCGATCCTGATGATCATCAACTTCGTCGTGGTGACCAAGGGTGCCGGGCGGATTTCCGAGGTGAGCGCGCGTTTCACCCTCGATGCGATGCCCGGCAAGCAAATGGCGATCGACGCCGACCTCAACGCCGGTCTGATCGACCAGAATCAAGCCAAGATGCGCCGTCAGGAAGTCGCCCAGGAGGCCGAGTTCTACGGTTCGATGGACGGTGCCAGCAAGTTCGTCCGGGGTGACGCCATCGCCGGCCTGTTGATTCTGTTCATCAACCTCATTGGCGGCATGGCCGTCGGTATCTTCCAGCACAACATGACCTTCGCCGACGCCGGCAAGGTGTACGCCTTGCTGACCATCGGTGACGGTTTGGTGGCGCAATTGCCATCACTGTTGTTATCGACAGCAGCAGCGATCATGGTGACCCGTGCTTCCGGTTCGGAAGACATGGGCAAACAGATCAACCGCCAGATGTTCGCCTCGCCGAAAGCGCTGGCCGTGGCCGCTGGTTTGATGGCGGTCATGGGCCTGGTGCCGGGCATGCCGCACTTCTCGTTCCTGAGCATGGCGGCGCTCGCTGCCGGTGGCGCCTACCTGTTCTGGAAGAAACAGAACGTTGCCAAGGTCCAGGCGCTGCAGGAAGTTCAGCGTCAGCAGGAACTGCTGCCGTCGCCGGCCCGCGCCATGGAAACCAAGGAGCTGGGTTGGGATGACGTGACCCCGATCGACATGATCGGCCTGGAAGTTGGTTATCGCCTGATTCCGCTGGTGGACCGCAACCAGGGTGGGCAGTTGCTGGCGCGGATCAAGGGCGTGCGCAAGAAGCTTTCGCAGGACCTTGGCTTCCTGATGCCGACCGTGCACATCCGCGACAACCTCGATCTGGCGCCGAGCGCCTATCGCCTGACCTTGATGGGCGTGATCCTCGCTGAAGCCGAGATCTACCCGGACCGCGAACTGGCGATCAACCCGGGGCAGGTCTACGGCACGCTCAACGGCATTACCGCCAAAGATCCGGCTTTCGGTCTGGAGGCGGTGTGGATTGAAGTCAGCCAGCGCGCCCAGGCACAATCGCTCGGTTACACCGTGGTCGACGCCAGTACCGTTGTCGCAACGCACTTGAACCAGATTCTGTACAAGCACTCCAGTGAGCTGATCGGTCACGAAGAAGTGCAGCAACTCATGCAATTGCTGGCCAAAAGCTCGCCGAAACTGGCTGAAGAACTGGTGCCGGGCGTGGTGTCGCTGTCGCAATTGCTCAAAGTGCTGCAGGCGCTGCTAGCCGAACACGTGCCGGTGCGCGACATCCGCAGCATCGCCGAAGCCATCGCCAACAACGCCGCCAAGAGTCAAGATACCGCCGCCTTGGTGGCTGCGGTGCGCGTCGGCGTATCCCGCGCCATCGTCCAAAGCATTGTAGGCACTGACTCCGAGCTGCCTGTGATCACGCTGGAACCAAGGTTGGAACAAATATTGCTCAATAGTCTGCAGAAGGCAGGACAAGGCTCGGAAGAGGGCGTTCTGCTGGAGCCAAGCATGGCCGAGAAGCTGCAGCGTTCGCTCATCGAAGCGGCGCAGCGCCAGGAAATGCAAGGTCAACCGGTGATCCTGTTGGTAGCAGGCCCGATACGCGCGATGCTCTCGCGTTTCGGCCGCCTCGCAGTCCCAGGGCTGCACGTGCTGGCCTACCAGGAAATTCCGGACAACAAGCAAGTGACCATCGTTGCGACAGTAGGGCCCAACGGCTGAGGTAGTGGTTTATGCAAGTTAAGCGTTTTTTCGCCGCCGATATGCGTCAGGCCATGAAGCTGGTTCGTGATGAGCTGGGCGCTGATGCCGCCATCATTGGCAACCGCCGCATTGCCGGCGGCGTCGAGCTGACGGCGGCGCTGGATTACAAATTGTCGGCGCTGGCGCCACGGGTTCCGAACATGGAACTCGAAGACGAGCTGCGCAAGACCCAGTCGCGCATCGTTACCGCCCAGGCCGAGTTGAGCCTGCGTGGCGAAGCCGATGGCAATAGCAATCGCCAGATTTTTGCCGGACTGCCGTTGACGGCTGGCCTGCCACTGACCGCCGCTGAGCCGCTGAGCGAGCCGACCTATGCCGCTCCGGCGCGTCCGGCCCCGGCGCCTGCGCAGTCCTCCGGCGGCGTGGATCCGCGTGCACTGGATTCGATGCGTTTTGAATTGAACAGCCTGCGCGAGCTGATGGAAGTGCAGCTCGGCACGCTGGCCTGGAATCAGTTGCAGGGCAGCCGTCCGGCGCAAGCCAACCTGTATCGCCGTCTGCAGCGTATCGGCCTGTCCGGACCGTTGTCGCGCGACCTGCTGGCGATGATCACCGACATCGAAGAGCCTCGTCAGGCCTGGCGCATGTTGCTCGCGCACCTGGCGCGGATGATTGCCGTGCCGGAAGTCGAGCCGCTGGAAGAGGGTGGGGTGATTGCCATGGTCGGCCCGGCCGGCATGGGCAAGACCACCACCCTGGCCAAGCTCGCCGCGCGCTACGTGCTCAAGTACGGCGCGCAGAATGTGGCGCTGGTCAGCATGGACAGCTTCCGTATCGGCGCGCAGGAACAACTCAAGACCCTGGGCCGGATTCTCAATGTGCCGGTGACGCACGTTGATCCGGGCCAGTCGCTGGTTCAGGCGCTGGATCCACTGCTGCGCAAACGCGTGGTGCTGATCGATACCGCCGGCCTGCAGGCCAGCGATCCGGCACTGCGCATGCAGCTGGAAAGTCTGGCCGGTCGGGGCATCCGTTCAAAAAATTATCTGGTCCTGGCAACCACTAGCCAGAAACAGGTTCTAACCGCCGCTTATCATAGTTACAAGCGTTGCGGGCTTGCCGGCTGCATCCTGACTAAACTGGATGAGACGGCCAGCCTTGGCGAAGTGTTGAGCCTGGCGATCAGTCATGAACTGCCGGTCGCGTACCTGACCGATGGCCCACGGATTCCGGATGATCTGCATCTGCCGCGCCGCCATCAATTGGTCAGCCGTGCCGTCAGCGTGCAAATGCAGGAAGAACCCAGCGAAGAAGCCATGGCTGACATGTTCGCTGATATCTACCATAGCCCGACCAAGCAGGTTGGCTGAGGTAATGAACCGTTTTTGTACCTACATCGATGGCCTGCCATGCATTGTTCCGGTTGAGAACGCGCAGCCAGTAATGTGGCCTCCGTCTATGCAAGACAAGGTAAAGAAATAACATGGGCAGCATGCATCCCGTACAGGTGATCGCGGTGACCGGCGGCAAAGGTGGCGTCGGCAAGACTAACGTGTCAGTGAACTTGTCTCTGGCGCTGGCAGAGCTTGGCCGTCGGGTCATGCTGCTGGACGCCGACCTGGGGCTGGCGAACGTTGACGTTCTGCTGGGACTGACCCCCAAACGTACTCTGGCCGACGTGATCGAAGGCCGCTGTGAGCTGCGTGATGTGCTGTTGCAGGGGCCCGGCGGGATCCGCATCGTGCCGGCCGCTTCCGGCACCCAGAGCATGGTTCACCTGAGTCCGGCGCAACATGCCGGTCTGATCCAGGCCTTCAGCGACATCGGCGACAACCTCGATGTGCTGGTGATCGACACCGCTGCGGGTATTGGTGACTCGGTAGTCAGTTTCGTACGCGCCGCGCAGGAAGTGTTGCTGGTGGTGTGCGACGAGCCGACCTCGATCACCGACGCCTACGCGCTGATCAAACTGCTCAACCGCGACTACGGCATGAACCGCTTCCGCGTCCTCGCCAACATGGCGCAGAGCCCGCAGGAAGGGCGCAACCTGTTCGCCAAGTTGACCAAGGTCACGGATCGCTTCCTCGACGTCGCCTTACAATACGTCGGCGCGGTGCCGTACGACGAAAGCGTGCGCAAGGCAGTGCAGAAGCAGCGAGCGGTCTATGAAGCCTTTCCGCGTTCCAAGTGCGCGCTGGCGTTCAAGGCGATCGCGCAGAAGGTCGATACCTGGCCGCTGCCTGCCAACCCGCGCGGTCACCTTGAGTTTTTCGTCGAGCGCCTCGTGCAGCAAACGGCAGGGCCTGTGTTATGACCGCGAGCGGTATGAACTACTACAAGAAGTCGGCACGTGACGCGCAGTACGAGTTGATCGAGCGTTACGCGCCACTGGTCAAGCGCATTGCCTATCACCTGCTGGCGCGCTTGCCGGCGAGTGTGCAGGTCGAGGATCTGATTCAGGCCGGAATGATCGGCCTGCTTGAGGTGTCGACCAAATATGACGCCAGCAAGGGCGCCAGTTTCGAAACGTACGCGGGCATTCGAATCCGCGGCGCGATGCTCGATGAAGTGCGCAAAGGGGATTGGGCACCACGCTCGGTTCACCGCAACACCCGTATGGTCAGTGACGCAATTCGGGCAATTGAAGCTAAAACCGGCCGTGATGCTAAAGATCACGAGGTTGCGGCCGAACTCCAATTGAGTCTCGACGATTACTACGGGATTTTGAATGACACGCTGGGCAGCCGGCTGTTCAGTTTCGACGACCTGTTGCAGGACGGCGAACACGAAGGGCTGCACGAGGATGGCGCCAGTGCTCATCTTGAGCCGTCACGCGATCTGGAAGATGAACGCTTCCAGGCCGCGCTGGCGGACGCGATTGCCAATTTGCCGGAGCGTGAGCGACTGGTGTTGGCGCTGTACTACGACGAAGAGCTGAACCTCAAGGAGATCGGTGAAGTCCTTGGCGTCAGTGAATCGCGGGTCAGCCAGTTACACAGCCAGTGCGCGGCCCGCTTGCGGGGGCGTTTGGGGGAGTGGCGAGCGCGCTGAAGGCAGTGTGGGGGACACTGCGAACGAGGCTGGTGCGGTGATCAACGGCACCGGTCTTGCTCTGTTGTGCTCCAGACAGTCATCGAGTGCTTTGCCGGATTGATTGAAATGGCGCGTCCAGGTGCTGGGCGCGTTTAAGACTGCTTGGAGGTCGAATTGGACAAGAACATGAAAATCCTCATCGTTGATGACTTCTCAACGATGCGGCGGATCATCAAGAACCTGCTGCGTGATCTGGGGTTCACCAACACCGTCGAGGCCGACGATGGCATCACTGCCATTCCGGTGCTCAACAGCGGAAGCATCGACTTTCTGGTAACGGACTGGAACATGCCGGGCATGACCGGTATCGACCTGCTGCGCCACGTGCGTGCCGATGAAAAACTCAAGCACCTGCCGGTGCTGATGGTGACTGCAGAAGCCAAGCGCGAGCAGATCATCGAGGCGGCTCAGGCCGGTGTGAACGGCTACGTGGTCAAACCTTTCACGGCTCAGGCGCTGAAAGAAAAAATCGAGAAGATTTTCGAACGCATCGGCTGATGAACGCGCGGGGGAGCTATGGAGCATAACGAATCTTCACAGGGCGATTTCGAATCGACCCTGAAAAAACACGCGGTCGAACTGGTCGAGAGCCTTGAAAAGGGCAGGTTCGGCGACGCTGTGCAACTGATCCATGAGCTCAATCAGACCCGTGACCGTGGCCTGTATCAGGAAGTGGGCAAGCTCACACGCGAACTGCACAGTGCGATCGTCAACTTCCAGATCGATCCGCACATGCCGCAGGCCGAGGAAGTGTCGCAAATCACCGACGCCACCGAACGCCTGGGCTATGTGGTCAAGCTGACCGAAGCCGCGGCCAACCGCACCATGGATCTGGTGGAAAGCGCTACCCCGGTGGTCAATGGCCTGGCTGAAGAAGCCCAGGCCCTGAGTACCGATTGGGGCCGTTTCATGCGTCGTGAAGTCGGGGCTGAAGAGTTCCGCGAACTGGCGCGCCGGGTCGACGGTTTTCTGTCGCGCAGCATCACGGACAACCGTGCGGTGTCGAGCAACCTCAACGACATCCTGCTGGCTCAGGATTACCAGGACCTCACCGGTCAGGTGATCAAGCGTGTGACCCAACTGGTCACCGAAGTCGAAAGCAATTTGCTCAAACTCGTCCTCATGGCCAGTCAGGTGGACCGCTTTGCGGGCATCGAACACGACCGCGCCGCGATGCTTGCAGAAAAAGATCCACAAAAACATCTCTCGCAGGGTGAAGGTCCGCAGATTCATGCCGATAAACGAGAAGACGTTGTGTCCGGTCAGGACGATGTGGACGATTTGTTATCCAGCCTTGGATTCTAGAGTTTTGGAATTTTAGGTTTTTTGGGTTTTTAGACCTGTAGGAGCACCCCATTAATGAGCTTCGGCGCCGATGAAGAGATCCTTCAGGATTTCCTGGTTGAGGCCGGCGAGATTCTTGAGCAACTGTCCGAACAACTGGTCGAGCTGGAAAGCCGCCCGGATGACGCAGATCTGCTCAACGCAATTTTTCGCGGTTTCCACACTGTAAAAGGGGGCGCCGGCTTCCTTCAGCTCAACGAGCTGGTGGAGTGCTGTCACATCGCCGAAAACGTGTTCGACATCCTGCGCAAGGGTGAACGTCGCGTTGATGCAGAACTGATGGACGTGGTGCTCGAAGCACTGGACGCGGTGAACAGCATGTTCAGCGAAGTCCGTGAACGCGCACCGATCACCGCTGCGACCCCGGAACTGCTGGCCGCTCTGGCGCGCCTGGCCGAACCGCAATCGGCGGACGTCGCCCCGGCATCGCCAGTGGCCGAGATGATCGAAGAGCTGGTCGTCGAAGGCGATTCGGGTGACATCACCGATAACGAATTTGAACAGCTGCTGGATTCGCTGAACGCCGCCAAGGCCGAAGCCGAAGCCCCGGCCGCTGCTGCACCTGCACCTGCGCCGGCTGCCGATGCTGCTGCCGGCGATGAAATCACCGACGCCGAATTCGAGTCGTTGCTTGATCAACTGCACGGCAAAGGCCAGTTCGCGGCGGATGCCGTGGCACCGACTGCAGCGGCTCCGGCAGCACCGGCGGCGGGCGACAGCTCGGACATCACCGACGACGAATTCGAAGCACTGCTCGATCAGTTGCACGGCAAGGGCAACTTTGCCGTGGAAGCGCTGGAGTCGGCGATCGCCTCGGCGCCTGCCGCTCCTGCCGCTCCGGCGGCTGCGGCTGCCGGTAGCGACCTGATCAGCGATCACGAGTTCGAATCGCTGCTCGACGAACTGCACGGCAAAGGCAAGTTCACCGACGTCGGCGCCGCGACTGCGGGCACCGCATCGACCGTGGCTGCGCCTGCCGCCAAGGCTCCGGCTGCTGCGCCAAAGGCTGCTCCGAAGCCTGAACCAAAGGCCGAAACGCCAAAACCGGCTGCCGCTGCTGCACCGGCTCCGGCCCGCGCCGCCGCTGCTCCGCCACCGGAAAAACCGGCCAGCGAAGCCGAGACCACTGTTCGTGTCGATACCGCGCGTCTCGACGAAATCATGAACATGGTTGGCGAACTGGTACTGGTGCGTAACCGTCTGGTGCGCCTGGGTCTCAACAGCGGCGACGAAGCCATGTCCAAGGCCGTGTCGAACCTCGACGTGGTCACGGCTGACTTGCAGACCGCGGTGATGAAGACCCGGATGCAGCCGATCAAGAAGGTCTTCGGGCGCTTCCCGCGCCTGGTTCGAGATTTGGCGCGTCAGCTCAAGAAAGAGATCAACCTGGAACTGGTGGGTGAAGAAACCGACCTCGACAAAAACCTTGTCGAGGCCCTGGCCGACCCGCTGGTCCACTTGGTGCGCAACGCCGTCGACCACGGCATCGAGTCGCCGGAAGAACGCGAAGCCTCGGGCAAGGCCCGTGGCGGCCGTGTTGTTTTGGCTGCCGAGCAAGAGGGTGACCATATCCTGCTGTCGATTTCCGATGACGGCAAAGGCATGGACCCGAACGTCCTGCGCGCCATCGCGGTAAAACGCGGCGTGATGGACAAAGATGCGGCCGATCGCCTCAGCGATACCGAGTGCTACAACCTGATTTTCGCCCCGGGTTTCTCGACCAAGACCGAGATCTCCGACGTGTCCGGCCGTGGTGTCGGCATGGACGTGGTGAAGACCAAGATTTCCCAGCTCAACGGTTCGATCAACATCTACTCGACCAAGGGGCAGGGCTCGAAGATCGTCATCAAGGTGCCGCTGACGCTCGCGATCATGCCAACCCTGATGGTGATGCTCGGCAATCAGGCGTTTGCGTTCCCGTTGGTCAACGTCAACGAAATCTTCCACCTCGACCTGTCGACCACCAACGTGGTGGACGGTCAGGAAGTGGTGATCGTGCGGGACAAGGCGCTGCCATTGTTCTACCTCAAGCGCTGGCTGGTCAGCTCCGCCGCTCACGAAGAGCAGCGCGAAGGCCATGTGGTGATCCTTTCGGTGGGCACCCAGCGGATCGGCTTCGTCGTCGATCAACTGGTCGGTCAGGAAGAAGTGGTCATCAAGCCATTGGGCAAAATGCTCCAGGGCACTCCGGGCATGTCCGGCGCCACCATCACTGGTGACGGCCGCATCGCTCTGATCCTCGATGTTCCAAGCATGCTCAAGCGTTACGCCGCACGGCGTATTTGAATCCGGGGCAGCGGGGCGACGACGTCCCGCTGCGCCTAATGGAGTGTTTATGGCAGTCAAAGTCCTGGTGGTGGACGATTCGGGTTTTTTCCGCCGCCGCGTCTCGGAAATTCTTTCAGCGGATCCGAGCATCCAGGTGGTCGGCACGGCCACCAACGGTAAAGAGGCGATCGATCAGGCCCTGGCGCTCAAGCCGGACGTGATCACCATGGACTACGAGATGCCGATGATGGACGGCATCACGGCAGTGCGGCACATCATGCAGCGTTGCCCGACCCCGGTGTTGATGTTCTCCTCGCTGACCCACGAAGGCGCCCGGGTAACCCTGGATGCGCTGGACGCTGGCGCGGTGGATTTCCTGCCGAAGAATTTCGAAGACATCTCGCGTAACCCCGAGAAGGTCAAGCAACTGCTGTGCGAGAAGGTCCATAGCATTTCGCGCAGTAACCGTCGTTTCAGTGCCTACAGTGCGCCGGCTCCGGCCACTGCACCGACGCCTGCGCCTGCGCCTGCTCCGGCGGCATCGAGCTTCAGCAGTCACAGCAGCAGCGCGCCAACGCGTCCGGCACCTGCGCCTGCGCATGCTCCAGCGGCCAGCCGCGCGCCGGCTGCCAGCGCTTCGTCGCCGGCACCGAAACGCAAAGCCTACAAACTGGTTGCCATCGGTACGTCGACTGGCGGCCCGGTTGCGCTGCAACGAGTGCTGACTCAGTTGCCGGCGAACTTCCCGGCACCGATCGTGCTGATCCAGCACATGCCGGCGGCGTTCACCAAGGCGTTTGCCGAGCGTCTCGATAAGCTGTGCCGCATCAGCGTCAAGGAAGCCGAGGATGGCGACATTCTGCGTCCGGGCCTGGCGCTGCTGGCCCCGGGTGGCAAGCAGATGATGATCGATGGCCGTGGCGCGGTGAAAATCCTCCCGGGCGACGAGCGTCTGAACTACAAGCCGTGCGTGGACATCACCTTCGGTTCGGCAGCCAAGTCCTATGGTGACAAAGTTCTGGCGGTCGTACTGACCGGCATGGGCGCCGATGGCCGTGAAGGTGCGCGTCTGCTCAAGCAGGGCGGCAGCGCGGTGTGGGCACAAGATGAGGCAAGCTGCGTGATCTACGGCATGCCGATGGCCATCGTCAAAGCTGATCTCGCCGACGCGGTGTACAGCCTGGACGACATCGGCAAGCACATCGTCGAGGCGTGTATCTGATGGATGTTCTAAGCCTTATCGGGATCATCATGGCGTTCGTCGCCATCATTGGCGGCAACTACCTTGAAGGCGGCCACCTCGGTGCGCTGGCCAACGGTCCTGCCGCGTTGATCGTGCTCGGCGGCACCATCGGTGCAGCGCTGCTGCAATCGCCGATGAGCGCCTTCAAGCGCGCCATGCAGATCCTCGCCTGGATTCTGTTCCCGCCACGGGTGGACCTGGCCGGCGGTATCGACCGGGTGGTCAACTGGAGCCTCACCGCGCGCAAGGAAGGCTTGCTTGGCCTGGAAGGCGTAGCCGATGCCGAACCGGACAACTACTCGCGCAAAGGCCTGCAACTGCTGGTCGATGGCGCTGAGCCGGAAGCGATTCGCAGCATCCTCGAAGTGGATTTTTACACCCAGGAAGCGCGCGACATCGAGGCGGCCAAAGTCTTTGAAAGCATGGGCGGCTACGCGCCGACCATCGGCATCATCGGTGCGGTGATGGGCCTGATTCACGTGATGGGCAACCTCGCTGATCCGACGCAACTGGGCAGCGGCATCGCCGTGGCTTTCGTCGCGACCATCTACGGTGTCGCCAGTGCCAACCTGGTCTTGCTGCCGGTCGCGGCCAAGCTCAAGTCAATCGCGTTGCGGCAGTCGCGTTATCGCGAAATGTTGTTGGAAGGGATCCTGTCGATCGCCGAAGGTGAAAACCCTCGCTCTATCGAGCTGAAGCTTCAGGGCTTCATGGATTGATGGGGGTAATGGACTATGGCTCGTCGCAGGCACCAGGAAGAACACGTTAATCACGAGCGCTGGCTCGTGTCCTATGCGGATTTCATTACGCTGCTGTTCGCCTTCTTCGTGGTGATGTACTCGATCTCGTCGATCAACGAAGGCAAGTACAAGGTCATTTCCGAAGCGCTGATCGGGGTTTTCACCGACTCCGACCGCTCGCTCAAGCCGATCCCGATTGGCGATGAACGACCGAAGACCGTGACCCCGGCCAAGCCGTTGGTCAAGGATAGCGAACAGGTCGACGCCGGTATCGCTGGCGCCAGTGATCCGTTGAAAAGCATTGCCGATGACATCAGTGCGGCGTTCGGCGACCTGATCGCTTCCAACCAGATGACCGTGCGCGGCAACGAGTTGTGGGTCGAGATCGAACTCAATTCCAGCCTGTTGTTCGGCAGCGGCGACGCCATGCCGAGCGACATCGCCTTCAACATCATCGACAAGGTAGCGGCGATCCTCAAACCGTTCGATAACCCGATCCACGTCGAAGGTTTTACTGATGATCAGCCGATCCGTACCGCGCAGTACCCGACCAACTGGGAGCTGTCTTCGGCGCGTTCGGCGAGCATCGTCCGGATGCTCGCGATGCAGGGTGTGAACCCTGGCCGTCTGGCATCGGTGGGTTATGGCGAGTTCCAGCCAGTGGCCAACAACGCCACTGCCGAGGGCCGCGCGAAAAACCGTCGTGTGGTGCTGGTGGTGTCGCGAAACCTCGATGTACGCCGCAGCCTGACCGGTACCGGAACCGCCAATGCACAACCGGACGCGGCGTTGAAGCGTGCTGGCACACAAACTGCACCGACCCCGGTCAAGACGCCGGGACGCGAGAGTGCCGTCAATTCTCCGTCACCCGCATTAATACGCTGAGCTATGTCTCGGTCGAGCATCTCGGCCGGGAGGAACGAACCGAATGAGAGTCTGGGCAGTCGCCAATCAAAAGGGTGGTGTCGGTAAAACCACATCTTCCATCGCTTTAGCCGGATTGCTGGCGGAGGCGGGCAAGCGCGTGGTTGTGGTCGATCTCGACCCGCACGGCTCGATGACCAGCTATTTCGGCTACGACCCCGACAGCCTGGAACACAGCAACTACGACCTGTTTCTGCACAAGGGCACGGTGCCGCAAGGCTTGCCCGGGCAGTTGCTGTTGTCGACCAGCGACGAACGCATTTCCCTGTTGCCATCGAGCACCGCACTCGCGACCCTTGAGCGCCAGTCGCCGGGGCAGAGTGGTCTGGGCCTGGTGATCGCCAAGAGTCTGGCGCAGCTGTGGCAGGACTTCGATTACGCCGTGATCGACAGCCCGCCGTTGCTTGGTGTGCTGATGGTCAACGCCCTGGCTGCGAGCCAGCAACTGGTGATCCCGGTGCAGACCGAGCACCTGGCCGTCAAAGGTCTGGAGCGCATGGTCAACACTCTGGCGATGATCAACCGCTCGCGCAAACAGGCGCTGCCGTTCAGCATCGTGCCGACCCTGTTCGACCGCCGCACCCAGGCGTCGCTGGGCACCTTGCGCGTACTGCGTGACAAATTCCCCGAGGAAATCTGGCAGGGTTACATCCCGGTCGATACCCGTCTGCGTGACGCCAGCCGGGCCGGTGTCACGCCTTCGCAATTCGACGGCAAGAGCCGTGGCGTGCTGGCTTACCGCGCGCTGCTCAAGCATCTGCTGGCGCAACAACTTGTTCCGCAGGTGGCGTGAGATGACCGTGACCCGATCGCGCATGCTCGACTTACACAAATCCTGTGGGAGCGAGCCTGCTCGCGAAACAGGCGACGCGGTTTCCCTGTCTGGCGCTGTTGACCGATGAACCGCCCAGTCAAACTCACCTCGCGTCCGCAGTTGGCGCTGCAATCC
Source organism: Pseudomonas sp. AD21 (assembly GCF_002878485.1). NCBI lineage: Bacteria > Pseudomonadati > Pseudomonadota > Gammaproteobacteria > Pseudomonadales > Pseudomonadaceae > Pseudomonas > Pseudomonas sp. AD21. Next base: position 48,524 of record NZ_NQYG01000009.1, on the reverse strand, counting down.
TATCTGGACGGCTTGCTGCAGGAAATTCCTGAGGAGCTGCCGCCGGCAATCGAAGTGCAGCCTGAAATTGTGGAAAGCGCCGAGACGCTGGACGAGTTCCAGGCAGCGGTACTGGAAGAACAGGCGCGTGATGCGCAAAAAACCGCCAAACCGGCCACACCGGTGGCTGCGCCTGCCGCCGCACCAGTGGCCAAGGCACCCGTCGCATTGATTGAAGAGGCGGAGCCGATCCGCGCAGCGGTTTCGACGCTCGCACCGCTGCTGCAAACCCAGTTGCTGAAAACCGCGCCGGAACCGGCGGTGGTCGAACCGGCACCGGTTGCGCCCGCACCCGTCGAGCAGACGCTGGTGCCGCCGCTGGTGGAAGTGCACCTGCCACCAAGCAACACGCCGCCACCGGTAGACACCGATGGCCGCCCGGCCTGGGCCTCGGAAGCCTTCGAATGCCTGTTGTTCGATGTCGCCGGGCTGACCCTGGCCGTACCGCTGGTGTGCCTTGGCTCGATCTATTCGCTGGCGGGCCACGAGTTGACGCCGCTATTCGGTCAGCCGGAATGGTTCCTCGGGATTCTGCCGAGCCAGGCCGGCAATCTGAAAGTGCTGGATACCGCGCGTTGGGTCATGCCGGATCGCTATCGCGATGACTTCCGTCAGGGCCTGCAGTACGTGATTTCGGTACAAGGTTATGAATGGGGCCTGGCAGTGCATCAGGTCAGTCGCTCGTTGCGTCTGGACCCGAATGAAATCAAATGGAGAAGTCACCGGGGTCAGCGGCCATGGCTCGCCGGCACGGTGATTGAACACATGTGCGCCTTGCTCGATGTCGCTGCACTGGCCGAGTTGATCGCCAGCGGCGGGGCAAAACACATGTCCGGCAGTAAGCCGAATCACAAACCGACATAACAGACACCGGCATAGCCATGCCGGCGAACGAAACATACACCGCGAGCGCGGTACTTCGAGGGGCTAGGGTATGAACGACAAGGCGACGGCGGCAAAGGGTTCTGAAGATCCGATCCTGCAATGGGTAACCTTCAAGCTGGACAACGAAACCTACGGCATCAACGTGATGCGCGTTCAGGAAGTCCTGCGCTACACCGAGATCGCTCCGGTTCCGGGTGCGCCAAGCTATGTGCTGGGCATCATCAACCTGCGCGGTAACGTGGTCACCGTGATCGATACCCGTCAGCGCTTCGGGCTGAACAATGCCGAAATCAGTGACAACACCCGTATCGTCATCATCGAAGCCGACAAACAAGTCGTCGGCATCATGGTCGACAGCGTGGCTGAAGTGGTTTACCTGCGTCAGTCGGAAATCGAGACCGCGCCAAACGTCGGTAACGAAGAGTCGGCCAAGTTCATCCAGGGCGTGTGCAACAAGAACAACGAGTTGCTGATCCTGGTCGAGCTGGACAAGATGATGAGCGAAGAAGAATGGTCGGAACTGGAGAGCATCTGATTGATCCTCGAGGTTGCGGTCATTGTCCTGTTCCTCTTCTGGGCAGGCACGCTGGCGATGTTTCTGGCGTACATCAAGGCGCAAAAAGTCATCGCTGCGCAACAGGCTCAGGGCGATGCGCTGCGTGATCAGCGCATCAAGGACCTGACCAAGCGCGTCGACGACTATCAGAACGGCAACGTGCGCATGGGCGAAGCCCTGCACGAGCTGCGCTCGGTGGTCGCTCCGTTGCCGGACAAGATTGTTGCGCTGGAGCAGCGCGATCCATCGAGCCTGTCATTCGCCCAGGCGGCGAAACTGGTGGGCATGGGCGCAAGCGTCGATGAGCTGACGCAGTCCTGTGGTTTGACCCAGGCTGAGGCGGAGTTGATGCGCAAGTTGCACAGAAGCTGATATTCGCAGAGTCATGTCATTTGAATCTGAATCGCCGGCCATGCTGGCGATTTTTTTTGCACTCGATTTCGTTTTCAGTACCGCGCATGACCGTCTGTCTGAACTGGTATTTCTGACAGTAGAGGGCTTTGGCAATTGCTCCTCACACTCCTGTATCTCGCGATAGAGCCGTTTGCCTTTCATCGCCAATCGTGGAGTAGGTATATGCAATCCAGAGTCGGGTACATGAATGAAGTGCGATCACCACGTGATTTCAGTCTATGGCTGACAATCGTGCTGCTCATGACTGCTTGTCTTGCTCAGGCAAGTGTGGCAAGCACGCTCGCTCCGAAAGCAAAGACTGTCGATCGGCAAGACTGTCACGGTGTCCACCTGGTCAATGTCGTGGCACATATGGACGACGATCTTCTGTTTATTGAACCCGGCATATCCAAAGTACTCGGTGCGGGCGGCTGTGTTACCAGCATTTTCATGAACGGTGGCAGTTCCGGTGCCGGCTTTGACTATGTACTGAGACGCGAGAGTGCGTCGAAAAAAGCCTACGAAAAAATGTTGGGTATCCCGACAGCATGGACCCCAGCCCTCATAAGTGCAGGGTCAGCGAGGTTGATGAGTGTCACTGCCGATGCTCGACCTGGATTGAAACTCATATTTTTGCGTGTACACGGAGGGTATGTCCGCGGCGGGGATGTGCCGTTGGCCGATATGCTTGATCTCGATAAAACTGTTCTGAGCTGGTCATATCTGGATTCAGAGTCAGGCCCGGTAAACCGCTACAGCCGCACATCCTTTCTGGAGCTCTTGACTGAGCTGATCGTCAAAGAGGGGGCGACGAAGGTGTATGCACTCAATCCGGACACCGTTCCGTACACAGAGCACCCTGACCACATCTATTCAGCGCGGTTGACCCGACTTGCCATGCAGAATGCCATGGCTGATATCCCGGTGGTTTATCACGAGACCTATCCCTCGGCAGCGCTTGCTCCCAACGTCGAGCCCAAAGCGGTGCAGGCAAAGAGGCATATCGTCGCCAGCTACTTTCATTTTGAAGGGGCCGAACCGGTCAGCAGTGTGTTCAGTGAGGCCACCTGGAATGGTAATTGGGTTGCTCGGCGTAATTTCAAGCTTAGCCATGCCCATGACTCTGTACCGCCGGTCAATATAGCTTTCAGGCCGCTGGTCAATTTCCAGACTCAGCAGTGTCTGGTTTCCAATGGGTTGGGGCAGCGAGTGACACTCGGGGGGTGTGAACCCCGCGATAACCAGCGTTGGGCATTTGTGCCTTCGTCCAGTCCGGTTGGGGCGTGGGGGATCGCGCTACTGAAAACAGCGTCTGGCCATTGCATAGCGCGCCAGGAGGATCAATTGATCGAACGCACCTGTGAGAGCAATGCTCTGTCACAGCACTGGACGCCTTGGGATTTCGGGAAGATTTTTGTTCCAGGATCTCGGGGGCAGTGTCTGGATGGAGTACAACCGACCTTGATCGACAATTGCAACGGATTTGCGGGGTCTACGCTGTGGGTGCGCAGCCTCGACAACATTGATAACAATGATTCAATGGAGGTGGCGCTGACAGGAGATGTCATCGGTGACGGAATGAACCGGACGGTACAAGTGCAGCGTCGGTCGGATGGCCCTGGTGTTGATGTTTGGGTTACGTCGACGGATACAAATGGCGTTGCATCTGAAAAATGGTATGAGGAAAGACTTCCATTTGATCCAGCCTCTTTTGATTCAGGGTGTCGCACTGCCATTTGTTACGACTCGACGCGTTATCTGCTGGCTGATTTCACGGGTGATGGCAAGGCAGATCTGATGGCGATATCACCTGGCAAAGGTGACGAAACCATTTTCAGGCTATTGAAGAATGAGGGCGGGCATTTTGCTGACCCGGTCATCTGGCGCAGCGTTCAGCAAGGACATGCCTACAGGCAAGCCCAGCAATACCTCGCTGGCGACTTCAAAGGCGTCTACAAGCAAGATGTGTTGATTGTGCAGACGTTCGATAACACGGTGTCCGATTTCTGGCTGATGGAGAATAAAGGGTCGAGCCTGGGCCTTCCTGTTCATTGGGGGGATGCTCGAAAAATCGGCTTGCCGTCCCACTTCTTCAGCGCAAGGCTGGACCTCGATGGCAAGGATGATGTGCTTGCTGTTGATTCGAGTGGGGAGTTCTTGAAACTGCTCACTTACAGGAACAGTGGCCGTTCTCTGGGCTTCGAAAACGCCTTCGAATTTGCGGGTTTCTATTCTGCGCGTTCAAAAATCGCCGTGACGGATTCGCCGCTCACAAAACTGACGGATGTCTGGGTTCTGCACGCCCGATCAGACGGGAGTGATATCAATTTCTGGAAAGTCAGAAATCTTGGCGGCGGTGAGTTCGAAGAGTCTTCCTCTCCGGTTTTCGTGACCAATTTACTCAATTGGTCTGATGTGCGGCCCTATGGTCTGGGGGCGGGCAAGCAAATCCTGTTGCCCTATCGCGTCAATGATCCGGTGCAGGAGTACTACTGGCGAATCGGACGTATCGGGTTCAAGGCACTTGATCTGTCCGAGGAGGGGGCGCCTGTCGAGATAAAGGATTTTGGCCACTCACAACTGTTTCAATGGGCGAATCTGCAGTGGCGAGCGCGACTGAATTGAATGTCGAGCAGACGGGTTCTTCCATTTGTGGGCGTATCGAACGAGGCCTAATAATCATCCCCGCGTTCTGTGACGTCCTTCTCGACCATCGGTGCCTGCGGATCATGTCCCTCGGGGAATTTCCCCTTCAGATTCCATGCAAACGCGATGATCTCGGCAATCGTGCGGTACAGCTCTTCGGGGATGCTGTCGCCCAATTCCATCCGCGCCAACAGCCGCACCAGTTCGGCGTTCTCATAGATCGGTACTTCACAGTCGCGGGCAATGCGCAGGATTTCCTCGGCCAGTTCCTCGTCGCCCTTGGCAGTGAGGGTCGGGGCGTGGTTGCCGTCGTACTTGAGGGCGATGGCCTGGCGTGGAGCAGTGGAATCGTTCATGCGGTTTCGTCGACCCAGCGGTGTTCGAGGCGGGTTTGGTTGCCTTGCGGCGGGGTGCCGAGGTGGCAGTCGATATCGCCGACGTTGAGCCCGCGATCGAGCAGGCGCTGGCGCAGGGCGAACAGATTGTTTCCGATCAGGTCGGCGGTGTATGGGCGTTCGGCCCAGAGCTGACTCGACAGGCTGCCGACAATCAACTGGGCCTGAATCTGCATCGGCCCGAGCGGTTCCATGTCGAACGCCAGATCGACGCGCCACAGTTGTTGCTTGGGCTCGCGCTCATCGCGGCGTTCGTTCGGTTGCGGTTCGCGCTCCGGCGCTTCTTCACGCTGGAACTTGACCTGCAACGGCACGATGTCTTGCAGGTTGCGCATGGGGATTTCCAGCTGCCAGGTGCTCAGCAGACGACCGTCATCGGTGACTCCGGTCTGTTCCAGGCTCGACAGCTGATGGCTTTGCAGGCGCGACACGGCCGCCGCAGCGAGGCGCAGCAGATGCTCCAGATCACCTTCGCCGTCCTGGCTTTGCAGCAGGCGGTCGGGCAGCGGGAAGCTGCTGGGCAGCGGTTTGGCGCTGACCTGGCCGAGGGTGCCGAGGGCGTTACGGACGAAGCTCGGCAGCGCTTGCGCCAGGGTGTTGGCGGCAATGATCGCGTTGAAGCTGGTGCTGCTCGGCAGGCCAGGGGTCAGTTGCGCGATCAGCTTGAGCAGATCGGCTTTCAGGTCCGGGGCCAGTGCCGGACTTTGCCCGGTCAACAGCTTGGCTTCGAGGAAGGCGCCGCTGTTGGCCAGGGCCAGGGCCACGCCTTTGGCGGTGCTCATCTGCTGCACGTCGGGCAGGTTGGCGAGCAAGCGTACGACGGCTGCGCGCAGATCCTGCGAGGTCTGGTCGTCGCTCGGCAGGTTCTGCAAAGCGTTGAGCAAACCGTCCAGCGAGCCTTGGCGACTCTGCTGGCCAAGCAGTTGCTGGCTTACGGCCAACTGGTCCTGACGGCTGCTCAGCGGCACGAATTTCAGCGTCTGCGAATCCTCGACCAAGGCCGAGAGCAGGGTGCCGATGCGCAGCGGCGTCGGGCTGTCGATGTCCAGTGTGGCGCCGCTCTGCGCGGTGTTGAGCAGGCTCACCAGTGAACGGAACACCGTCGGCTGCCCAGGCACTGGCGGCAATGTCTGCGAGGTCAGCACCTTGCCTTGCAGCAGGGTACCGACCGGCAACTGCGCCGTATCGATGCGGGTGAGGGCAGCGACGCTGCTGGCGATGGCCTGCTGCACGGTGATCGCCAGGTTACCCGCCGACGGTTGAGTCACGGCCAGGTTGGTACCGGTCGGCAGCGGCAGGTTGCTGCTGGCTTGCACGGTGGTCTGGCGACCGCCGTCGACGGTCACCTTGAGCAGCAGTTGAAAGGTCTGGTCTGCCTGCTTGAGCGATAACACCTCGGCCTGGGCGCTTTGCCCGGCGCCGATCAAGCCTTCGACCGGCGTCAGCAGCTTGAGCAACTCACCACTCATCACCAGCGGACGCGCGTTCGCAGGGGTGATGGGCGGGAGCGGGAGGATGTTCATTTCGCCTGTCATACGCGGACACAACCTGAGGAAATTGCACGCTTGGGAGTAAGGCACGGCATGTATAATGCCGCGCGTCTTGCGCTTCGTTCAAAAAACATAGCAATTGTTTGATCCAGCTCTCTGGTTCGCACCGTCATTGCATTTATCCTGCATCTCTTTAACGGCCGCGCCAGAGCCGACTTGAACCGTATAAGGCCCGTGATCCCTTGACCAGTCCTGTCCTGCAAACCGTTGCCCTTGCCTGTGAGCGAGACCTGCGGCTGCTCTTCGAAAATCTCGAATTGAGACTGGCCAGTGGCGATATGGTGCAGATCAGCGGCCCCAACGGCAGCGGCAAGACCAGTCTGCTGCGCCTGTTGTCCGGGTTGATGCAGCCGACCGCCGGGCAAGTCCTGCTCAATGGCCAGCCGCTGACCGAACAACGCAGCGAACTCGCCCGCAACCTGCTGTGGATCGGCCACGCCGCCGGGATCAAGGACCTGCTCACACCGGAAGAGAACCTGTCGTGGCTCTGCGCTTTGCATCATCCCGCCGAACGCGAGGCCATCTGGCAAGCGCTGGCAGCAGTAGGATTGCGCGGTTTCGAAGATGTTCCCTGCCACAGCCTGTCCGCCGGTCAGCAACGTCGCGTGGCGCTGGCGCGGTTGTATCTCGACAGCCCGCCGCTGTGGATTCTCGACGAGCCGTTCACCGCGCTCGACAAACAGGGCGTGGCGCAACTCGAAGAGCACTTGGCCAGACACTGCGAAAGCGGCGGTCTGGTGGTGCTGACCACGCACCACACGCTGAGCCGGATGCCGGCCGGTTATCGCGATATCGATCTGGGGAACTGGGCAGTATGAGTGTGTTCGGCCTGCTGGTTGCCCGTGAGTCCCGCCTGCTGTTTCGTCGCCCGGCCGAACTGGCCAATCCGCTGATTTTCTTCGCCATTGTCATCGCTTTGTTCCCGCTGGCCGTCGGCCCGGAAACTCAAGTCTTGCAAAACCTGTCCCCCGGGTTAGTCTGGGTGGCGGCGCTTTTGTCCGTCCTGCTCTCGCTGGACGGGCTGTTCCGCAGTGATTTCGAAGACGGGTCCCTGGAACAGTGGGTCCTTTCGTCGCACCCGCTGCCACTTCTGGTCTTGGCCAAGGTGCTGGCACACTGGCTTTTCTCCGGGCTGGCACTGGTTCTGCTCTCACCGCTGCTGGCGTTGATGCTCGGTTTGCCTGCCGCCTGCCTGCCGGTTTTGCTGTTTTCGTTGCTGCTGGGAACACCGGTGCTGAGCTTGCTCGGCGCGGTGGGCGCGGCACTGACGGTCGGTTTGAAACGCGGCGGCCTGTTGCTGGCGCTGCTGATTCTGCCGTTGTACATCCCGGTGTTGATCCTTGGCAGTGGCGCCTTGCAGGCCGCCGTGCAAGGCATGCCGGCGACCGGGTATCTGCTATGGCTGGGTAGCCTGACCGCCCTGGCGATCACCCTGACACCTTTTGCAATAGCTGCTGGCCTGAAGATCAGCGTCGGCGAATAATGAGGTCTGGTTAAAATTTAACCAGCAAAGACCCTGAGACTGCTCACACCGATGAGCGGCACCCGTGATGGAAACAGTATGAACTGGACCTGGTTTCACAAGCTCGGCTCGCCCAAGTGGTTCTACGGCATCAGCAGCAAGTTCTTGCCGTGGCTGAGCATCGCAGCGTTGTTGCTGATCACCGTTGGCGTCGTCTGGGGCCTGGCCTTCGCGCCGCCGGATTATCAGCAAGGCAACAGCTTTCGCATCATCTACATCCACGTACCTGCCGCGATGCTTGCGCAGTCGATCTACGTGATGCTGGCGGTGTGCGGCGTGGTCGGCCTGGTCTGGAAAATGAAGCTGGCCGACGTCGCCCTGCAATGCGCGGCCCCGATCGGCGCGTGGATGACCGCCGTGGCGCTGGTCACCGGGGCGATCTGGGGCAAACCGACCTGGGGTTCGTGGTGGGTCTGGGACGCGCGCCTGACCTCGATGCTGATTCTGCTGTTCCTGTATTTCGGCGTGATCACGCTGGGCAATGCCATCAGCAACCGCGACAGCGCCGCCAAGGCCTGCGCGGTACTGGCGATCGTCGGTGTGATCAACATCCCGATCATCAAGTACTCGGTGGAGTGGTGGAACACCCTGCACCAGGGTGCGACCTTCACCCTCACCGAAAAACCGGCGATGCCGGCCGAAATGTGGCTGCCGCTGTTGCTGACCGTGCTGGGTTTCTACTGCTTCTTCGGCGCCGTGCTGTTGCTGCGCATGCGCCTTGAAGTGCTCAAGCGCGAAGCCCGCGCCAGTTGGGTGAAAGAAGAAGTGCAGAACAGTCTGGAGGCCGCTCGATGAGTTTTGCTTCATTCGGCGACTTCCTCGCCATGGGCCATCATGGCCTGTATGTCTGGTCGGCCTACGGCATCTGTCTGGCGGTGCTGATCCTCAACGTGGTGGCGCCGATCGCGGCCCGCAAGCGTTATCTGCAACAAGAGGCGCGTCGTCTGCGCCGGGAGAACGGCAAGTGAATCCGCTGCGCAAAAAACGTCTGATCATCATTCTGGCCATTCTGGTCGGGGTCGGCGCTGCCGTCGGCCTGGCCTTGAGCGCCCTGCAGCAGAACATCAATCTGTTCTACACCCCGACCCAGATCGCCAACGGCGAAGCACCGCAAGACACGCGTATCCGTGCCGGCGGCATGGTCGAGAAGGGTTCGCTGCAACGCTCGCCGGACTCGCTGGACGTCAAATTCGTCGTTACCGACTTCAACAAAGCCGTGACCATCACCTACCGCGGCATCCTTCCGGACCTGTTCCGCGAAGGGCAGGGCATTGTTGCCCTGGGCAAACTCAACGCCGACGGCGTGGTCGTCGCCGATGAAGTGCTGGCCAAGCACGACGAGAAGTACATGCCGCCGGAAGTGACCAAGGCCTTGAAAGACAGTGGTCAATCCGCGCCGACCCAAGCGAAGGAGGGTTGATCGATGACGTCCGCACTGTTTATTCCCGAGCTCGGCCATCTGGCGATGATTCTGGCGCTGTGTTTTGCCCTGGTGCAGGCCGTGGTGCCGTTGTTCGGCGCGTGGCGCGGCGATCGTATGTGGATGGGCCTGGCCCAGCCGGCAGCGTGGGGCCAGTTTGCGTTCCTGCTGTTTGCCTTCGGTTGCCTGACCTACGCCTTCATGACCGATGATTTCTCGGTCGGCTACGTGGCGATGAACTCCAACAGCGCACTGCCGTGGTACTACAAGTTCAGCGCGGTGTGGGGCGCTCACGAAGGCTCGCTGCTGCTATGGGCGCTGATTCTCGGTGGCTGGACTTTCGCCGTGTCGGTGTTCTCCCGGCAGTTGCCGCAAGTCATGCTCGCCCGCGTGCTGGCGGTGATGGGCATGATCAGTACCGGTTTCCTGCTGTTCCTGATCCTCACCTCCAACCCGTTCTCGCGCATCCTGCCGCAGATTCCGGCGGATGGTCGTGACCTCAATCCATTGCTGCAAGACATCGGCCTGATCGTGCATCCGCCGATGCTGTACATGGGCTACGTCGGTTTCTCCGTGGCGTTCGCGTTCGCCATCGCCGCTTTGCTCGGTGGTCGTCTCGACGCCGCATGGGCACGCTGGTCGCGGCCATGGACGATTGTGGCCTGGGCCTTCCTCGGCATCGGCATCACCCTCGGTTCGTGGTGGGCTTACTACGAACTCGGCTGGGGCGGATGGTGGTTCTGGGACCCGGTGGAAAACGCCTCGTTCATGCCATGGCTGGTTGGCACTGCGTTGATCCACTCGCTGGCGGTCACGGAAAAACGCGGCGTGTTCAAGAGCTGGACGGTGTTGCTGGCGATTGCCGCGTTCTCCCTCAGTCTGCTTGGTACATTTCTCGTGCGTTCCGGCGTGCTGACGTCGGTGCACGCGTTTGCCTCGGACCCTGAGCGCGGCGTGTTCATCCTGATCTTCCTGCTGTTCGTGGTTGGTGGCTCGCTGACGTTGTTCGCCTTGCGCGCCCCGGTGGTCAAGAGCCAGGTCGGCTTCAACCTGTGGTCGCGGGAAACCCTGCTGCTGGGCAACAACCTGGTGCTGGTCGTCGCCGCGTCGATGATCCTGCTCGGCACGCTGTACCCGCTGATTCTCGATGCGTTGAGCGGCGCGAAGATGTCGGTCGGCCCGCCGTACTTCAATGCACTGTTCATCCCGCTGATGGCGTTGCTGATGGTGGTGATGGCGGTCGGCGTGATCGTCCGTTGGAAAGACACTCCGGTGAAATGGCTGGCGAACATGCTGACGCCCGTGCTGCTCGGCAGCGTCGCACTGGCCGTGGTGGCCGGTGTCGCTTACGGCGATTTCAACTGGGCGGTGATCGCCACCTTCCTGCTCGCCGCGTGGGTGCTGCTGGCCGGTGTGCGCGACATCTTCGACAAGACCCGCCACAAAGGCCTGATCAAGGGCCTGCCAACCCTGACCCGCAGCTACTGGGGCATGCAGATCGCTCACCTGGGCATCGCCGTGTGCGCCCTCGGTGTGGTGCTGTCGAGCCAGAACAGTGCCGAGCGCGACCTGCGCCTGGCGCCGGGCGAGTCGATGGATCTGGCCGGTTATCACTTCATCTTCGAAGGCGCCAAACACTTCGAAGGGCCGAACTTCACTTCCGACAAGGGCACCATTCGGGTGATTCGCGACGGCAAGGAAGTCAGCGTGTTGCACCCGGAAAAACGCCTGTACACCGTGCAGAGTTCGATGATGACCGAAGCCGGGATCGACGCCGGGTTCACCCGCGATCTCTACGTCGCACTGGGCGAGCCGCTGGAAAACGGCGCCTGGGCGGTGCGCGTCCACGTCAAACCGTTCGTGCGCTGGATCTGGTTCGGTGGCCTGCTCACCGGTCTGGGTGGTTTGCTGGCGGCGCTGGATCGGCGTTATCGAGTCAAGGTCAAAGCCCGGGTGCGTGAAGCCCTCGGCCTGCAAGGAGCCGCTGCATGAGACGTTGGTTGATGCTGGTGCCACTGGCGATGTTCCTGCTGGTGGCGGTATTTCTTTATCGCGGTCTGTACCTCGATCCGGCGGAGCTGCCGTCGGCGATGATCAACAAGCCATTCCCGGAGTTCACTCTGCCGAATGTGCAGGGTGACAAGACCCTGACCAAGGCTGACATTCTCGGCAAACCGGCGCTGGTCAACGTCTGGGGCACCTGGTGCATCTCTTGCCGGGTCGAGCACCCGGTGCTGAACAAACTCGCCGAGCGCGGCGTGGTGATCTACGGCATCAACTACAAGGACACCAACACCGATGCCTTGAAGTGGCTGGCCGAGTTCCACAATCCGTATGTGCTGGATATCCGCGACGACGAAGGCTCGCTGGGGCTGAACCTCGGCGTCTACGGCGCACCGGAAACCTTCTTCATCGACGCCAAGGGCATCATTCGCGACAAGTACGTGGGGGTGATCGACGAGCAGGTCTGGCGCGAGAAGCTCGCGGCGAAGTATCAGGCGCTGGTCGATGAGGCGAAGCCATGAAGCGTTTTCTCGCCGCCGTGGTATTGGGCCTGAGTCTGGCCGGTGTGGCGCATGCCGCGATCGACACTTACGAGTTCGCCAAAGAAGGTGATCGCGAGCGTTTCCGCGAGTTGACCAAGGAACTGCGCTGCCCCAAGTGCCAGAACCAGGACATCGCCGACTCCAACGCGCCGATTGCTGCCGACCTGCGCAAAGAGATTTTCCGCATGCTCGGAGAGGGCAAGGACAATCAGCAGATCATCGACTTCATGGTCGACCGCTATGGCGATTTCGTCCGCTACAAACCGGCGCTCAACGCCAAGACCGCACTGCTGTGGTTCGGCCCGGCCGGGCTGTTGCTGGGCGGTTTGGCGGTGATCGTGGTGATCGTTCGCCGTCGTCGCGGCCAGCGCGCCGAGCCCCCGCAATCGCTGTCCATCGAAGAACGTCAGCGCCTCGACCAACTGTTGGATAAAAACCAAGAATGATTGATTTCTGGCTTGCCGCAGGGCTGTTGCTTCTGGTCGCCCTGAGTTTTCTGCTGATCCCGGTATTGCGTGGCCGTCGCGCCCAGCGTGAAGAGGATCGGACTGCCCTGAACGTCGCGCTGTATCAGGAGCGCGTGGCGGAGTTGCAATCGCAACAGGCCGAAGGCGTACTCGATGCCGCGCAAATGGACAGCGGCCGCGCGGAAGCTGCGCGTGAACTGCTCGCGGACACCGAAGGCGTTGCCGCGCCGCGCGTCTCGAAGCTGGGCAAACCGTTGCCGCTGCTGGCAGCGGTGCTGGTGCCGGTGTTGGGTCTGGGGCTGTATCTGCATTTCGGCGCTGCCGACAAGGTCGAGCTGACCCGCGAATTCGCCCAGGCGCCACAGTCGATGGAGCAGATGACCCAGCGCCTGGAGCGTGCCGTTGCTGCGCAACCGGACTCGGCGGAAGGCCTGTACTTCCTTGGTCGCACCTACATGGCTCAGGATCGTCCGGCGGACGCAGCGACGATGTTCGAACGCGCGGCCAACCTGGCGGGTCGTCAGCCGGAATTGCTCGGCCAGTGGGCGCAGGCGCAGTACTTTGCCGATGGCAAGAAGTGGTCGGACAAGATCCAGGCCCTGACCGACGAAGCGCTGAAAGCCGATCCGAAAGAAGTCACCAGCCTCGGGCTGCTCGGCATCGCCGCGTTCGAAGGCGAGCGTTACCAGCAAGCCATTGATTACTGGAACCGCCTGCTGGCGCAACTGCCGGCCGACGATAACTCCCGCGCCGCGCTGCAAGGCGGGATCGAGCGCGCCACCGAGCGCCTGCAGGCCAGCGGCGGCAAGCTCGCCGTAGCGCCGGCCGCCAAGGTCGCTGCACTGCTCAGGGTCGACGTTGACCTGGCCAGTGAACTCAGGAGCAAGGTGCAGCCGGGTGACAGCGTGTTCATCTTCGCTCGCGCCACGTCCGGCCCACCGGCACCGCTGGCGGCCAAGCGTCTGACCGTGGCCGATCTGCCAGTGACCGTCGAGCTGGGCGATGCCGACGCCATGATGCCGCAGTTGAAACTGTCGAACTTTCCTGAAGTCCAACTGGTTGCACGCATCTCCCGCGCCGGTCAGCCGACCGCCGGGGAATGGGTAGGGCGCAGCGGCCCACTGGCCAGCAGCACCACCGCACTACAAAAACTGATCATCGACAGCCCGGACAAATAGCCGCCGGGACCCACAGGAAAGCACCGCCATGCACAGCCTCGCCCGCATCACCGTCATCACATTGGCCCTGGGCATGAGCGCATGTGCGGTGCACCGACCGGAACCGACCACCCACCTGCCGCCGATCTCGCCGTCACAACCGAGCCCGACCCCGTCGACCTCACCGACCCCGGGCAAAAGCATTCCGGCCAAACCGTCCAAACCGGTGCCACGCACCTCTGCCAGCTTCGCCCCGCCACCGGGAGGCAACAGTCACTGGGATCAGAAGCTCGGCGTCTACGTCCTCGACGACCAACCCAACACCTTCTACCGCCAGCGCACCTACTTCCGCTGGAACAACGGCTGGAGCCGCTCGATCAGCCCCAGCGGCCCCTGGGAAGACACCGACATCCACGGCGTGCCGCCGGGGTTGGGCAAGCAGTTCGGGCAGTAATGAAAACGGCGATCTTCGGATCGCCGTTTTGTTTTGAAGCGTTGCAATCGCCACCCTGCAGGCGTTGGCGAAGCCTGCGATCTTTTGATCTGGCTGTTCAGCTGGCCAACAACCCCTGCACATACTCGACAAACGCCCGCGCCTTGGCACTGGCCATTCTTCCCGTTGGAAATACCGCCCATAAATCCAGATCGGGCAGCGTCCAGTCGTGCATAACGATTTTCACCGCGCCGTTGGCCAGTTCCGGGGCGAACATCCATTCGGAGGCGAGGGTCAGGCCTTGATCGGCCAGTACCGCTTCGCGTACTCCTTCGGCCGCACTGACGCGCAGACGCCCGCTGATGATGACCGATTGTTGTTCTGCGCCTTTGGTGAACTCCCAGGTGGTGCCCCCACCGAGGTTGTAGACGACCGCCTGGTGTTTGCTCAATTCGGCGGGGCAGCTCGGCTCGCCGTGCCTGGCAAAGTAGGCCGGCGTGCCGAGTACCACGCGGCGGCAGTCGGCGATTTTGCGGGCGGTCAGGCCCGAATCGGTCAGTGCGCCCATGCGCAGGGCGACGTCGATGCCTTCTTCGACCAAATTGATGTTGCGGTCGTCGAGCATCAGGTCGATGTTCAGTTGTGGATGCTGATCCAGGAACGACCCCAGTTGCGGCACGATGTGCAGGCGGCCGAAGGTCACGGCGGCGCTGATGCGCAAGTTGCCGCTTAAACCGCTGGCGCTGCCCCGGGCAGCATTGTCGGCCTCGTTGGCTTCATCGATGGCGCGTTTGGCCCGTTCGAAATAGGCTTGGCCGGCTTCGGTCGGGGTCAGGCCGCGGGTCGAGCGCAACAACAGGCTGACCGCCAGGCGCTTTTCCAGCTGAGCGATGGTCTTCGACACGGCAGGCTGACCGATATTCAGCCGTCGGGCGGCGGCGGAAAACGAGCCGGTTTCGACGACGCAGACGAAGGTTTCCATGGCGGCTAGGCGGTCCATCTCATGTCCTTGCACAATCTTGAGGTTGTTGAGTCACCCCTGTGGGAATGGGGTGTTGGTCAGAATGCGGCTTTGCCGACTGAGGCGCCGCCATCGACAAACAGTGTCTGCCCGGTGATAAACCCGCTCTGCTCGGACAACAGAAACGCAATCGCCGAGGCAATCTCCTCCGGCTGCCCCAGACGCCCCATCGGCACCCCGGACAGATACCGCGCTTCACCTTCGCTACCAGGCGGATTGTTGGCGCGAAACAATTCAGTCTCGGTCGGTCCTGGCGCCACGGCATTCACGGTGATCCCGGTCTGCGCCAGCTCCAGTGCCCACGAACGGGTGAAGCTGACCAGCGCCGCTTTCGCCGCCGCATAGGCCGTGCGTTGGGTGATGCCCAGCACGGTCAGGCTGGAGATGTTCACCACCCGACCCCAACCCCGCGTGCGCATCCCCGGCAGCACTGCCTGCGTGGCCTGCAACGCTGAATGCAGATTCAGACGCATGACGTCGTCGAACGCGTCCAGATCGATTTCCCCCAGTGCCTGCGGTCGGACCAGCCCGACGTTGTTCACCAGCCCATCGAACTCATACGTGCGCGCCAGTTCCGCCAGCACTTCGCCGGTCAACTTGCGATCACTCAGATCCAGCGGAAACAGGATGCCCGGAAAACTCAGGTCAGGCTGCCGGGCAATCCCTACTACTCGATGCCCGGCGCGGTCGAGATGTTCGGCCAGCGCCCGGCCAATGCCTTTGCTGGCGCCGGTGATGAGGAAGGTACGTCGGGTCATGGCGGCTCCTGGGCACATGGGGATCGGATCAGCCGCGCAATGCATCCAGCATTGCTTCAGGCTCGGGACGCTGAGTGTAATCCGGGTTGACCTCGGCGTAACGAATCAGGCCATTCTGACCGATCACATAACGCGCCGGCATCGGCAATGTCCACGATGGATCATCGTTGAAGGTTGGCAGGTCGTTACGCAGGTTCTTGTACAGCTCGATCAGGTAATCCGGTAATTCGAAGCGCAGGCCGAACGCCGCCGCCACGTCATTGCGCGGGTCGCTGAGGATCGGAAACTGCAGTTCGTTGATGCGTTGCGACTTGCGGCTGTTGGCAGCGATCTGCGGCGAAATGGCCAGCAGACTGGCCCCGGCGTGCTGAATCGAAGGGAGAAAGGCCTGCAACGCTTGCAGCTCCATGTTGCAGTACGGGCACCAGACACCGCGATAGAACGTCAGCACCAACGGCCCTTGCGCCAACAGATCAGCCGACGATACGGGATGGCCTTCGGGGTCTTTCAGGGTGAACAGCGGCGCCATGTCGCCGAGCTTCAAGGCACGGCTTGCCGCGCCGGAGGCGATCAGTTCGGCTGTGGCGCGCTCCATCACCGGGTGAATGTCGGCGGGTGCGTTGTAAGGAGGGTTGCCGGCTTTGAAGTCGGCTTTGAACGCGTCGAGTCTTGCTTGCAGGGTCATGTTCGAAATTCCTCTGGGAGCGCCGGTAGTGGCTGGGTTCAAGGATGACCGTCAGGCGCGGGCAGCGGAACGCAGGTGCCGGGCATAGCATTCATGCTTCGCGGGAATGGCAGGGTTGATCACATCCTGTAAAACAACCGAACGTCGCTCTGCAGATTTCTGTGCTTGAGTAAAGATAACTCTGGAGTTACTTTTGTTGGGCCGAAGCAAGGAGGCGGTAGGTGCAAAGCAGGCTATTGATCAAGGAGCTGGAGGAGGCGGGCTGGACGCTGGATCGAGTGACCGGCAGCCACCATATCTTCACGCACCGACACAACCCGTACACGATTCCCGTTCCCCACCCGAAAAAGGATTTGCCGCTGGGGACGGTCAAAAGCATCAGGAGGCGTGCCGGGCTGTACAACCCGCCACCCAGCTACAAGGGAGATCCATAATGCAATATCCGATCTGTATCGAATGGGGTGACGAAGACACCGCCATCGGCATTCAGATACCCGACATTCCCGGCGCCGTCACGGCCGGGGATAGCTTCGAGGACGCCTACAACGCAGCCGTTGAAATCGCCCACATCATGCTGCAGGAGATGGCGGCGGACGGGGAATCGATTCCCATGCCGACGTCGGCAGCGGCTCATCGCAATAATCCGGAGTTTGCCGACATGGGCTGGGGCATGCTTGAGCTGGATATCTCGCCGTATATGGGCAAGACCGAGAAGGTCAACGTGACGTTGCCAGGCTATGTGATCCAGCGTATCGATCGATATGTGCGTGAGCACAATGTCAAAAGCCGCTCCTCCTTTCTGGCGGATGCGGCGATGGAAAAACTGGTCCGGTATTGAATGGCACCGCTCCCACAGGTTCAGTGGAGGACCTGTGGGAGCGAGCTTGCTCGCGAAGCTTTTGACGCCTTACGCCGTTGCCAATGAACCACGCTGGGAAGCACTCAAAAACCGCAACAACGCCAGCAGCGGGAACGCACTCCCCACAATCACGATCCACAACCAGCCGCCCTGCTCATACACCGCACTGGCGACCGACGAACCGAAGGCGCCGCCGATGAAGATGCTGGTCATGTACAGCGCATTCAGGCGACCACGGCTTTTGGCATCCAGCGAATAGACCGCGCGCTGACCGAGGACCATGTTCATCTGTACGCAGAAGTCGAGTACCACGCCGGTCACGGCCAGGCCGATCACGCTGTAGGCCGGGTGGATGAACGCTGGCAGGAAGCTCAGGCTGGCGAACAGCATGGCCAGCAGCGAAGCGATGCGGGTGTGGCCGGCGTCAGCCAGGCGTCCACTGATCGGAGCGGCGATGGCACCGATGGCGCCGACCAGGGCGAAGATCGCGATCTCGCTCTGCGACAGGCCATGGTTGCGCGCCAGTTCCAGCGGCACCGCCGTCCAGAACAGGCTGAACGTGGCGAACATGCAGCCTTGATAAAACGCCCGCTGACGCAGCACCGGTTGCTGGCGCAGCAGCGTCCACAACGAGCCGATCAGTTGGCCATACGTGGCGCTGTGATCCGGTTGACGCTTGGGCACGGTCAGCGCCAGCACCACGCTGATCGCTGCCATCAACGCCGCGGCAATCATGAACATCGCGCGCCAGCCGAAATGGTCAGCGACGACGCTCGACACCGGCCGCGCCAGCAGAATGCCCAGCAGCAGACCGCCCATGATCCCGCCGACCACCCGGCCACGGGATTCCTCCGGCGCCAGATGCGCGGCGAGGGGAATCAGGATCTGCACCGACACCGAACTGAAACCCACCAGCAATGAGATCAGCAGGAACACGTTGGGCTGACTGGTGAACGCCGCACCGAGCAGGCTGGCAATCGCCACCACGGTGGTAATGATCATCAACCGACGGTTTTCCAGCAGGTCGCCCAGCGGCACCAGAAAGAACAGGCCCAGCGCATAACCGATCTGCGTCAGCGAGACGATGAAGCTGGCCATGGTGTCGGAAAGACCAATGTCCGGGGCGATCAGGCCGATGATCGGCTGCGCGTAGTAGATGTTGGCGACGATGGCGCCGCAGCAGAAGGCGAACAGCAGCACCATGCCGCGGGTCATTGCGTGAGTTGTGGCGTTCATAAGGTTTCTCGATCCAGCGAAAGGGAATGCGGTGAGGCTAAGGGACGCACCGAGGCGGCGGTAGAAGCCTTGTATCGATAGCAGTTATTCCGTTGCGGAATGATTGGCTTCAGGCGTGGTGGCATCGATCGGCGAACCTTGCGTCCGGCCGGGGAGCGGTGATGATACATTCACTTACATCTTCTTCGATAGCGTGCTTATGTTTACTGCTGCGCTGTTTCTGTTCATCACCGGAGGATTGCCATGTTGCGTCAACTGCTGCGTCACACCACCACGATTGCCCTGATCGGCGTGCTCGGCGCCAGCGCGGTGCAGGCGGCCGATGCCCCCGGCACGCGGCTCGGCGTGCGCGGCGAGATCACCGGGGTCAGCGCCGACTCGTTGAAAGTGCACGTCAACAGTGGCGAGAACGTGGTCATCCAGTTGACCGCGGATACCAAGGTCCGCGCCGTCACGCTGGCCAATATCGAGGACATCAAACCCGGCAGCTACATCGGCTCGGCCGCCATGCCGCAGGAGGATGGCACGCTCAAGGCAATGGAAGTGCACGTATTCCCGCCGGAACTGGCCGGCAGCGGCGATGGCCATCGGCCGTTCGATCTGGCCAAGGGCAGCAGCATGACCAATGGCAGCGTCGGCGATCTGGTGGTCAGCAACGGCCGGGTGTTGACCGTCAACTACAAGGGCGGGCAGCAGAAGATTCTGGTGCCGGAGGACGTGCCGATCGTCAATCTGACGCCGGGGGATCGCAGCTTGCTCAAGGTCGGGGTGAAGATCGTTACCTTTGTGACGCAGGGGGCGGACGGCACGTTGACGGCGCAGTCCATCTCCGCCGGCAAGGATGGCGTCACCCCACCGATGTAACTGCCAAACACAACCCCCTGTAGGAGTGAGCCTGCTCGCGATAGCGTCTTATCATTCAGCACATGTGTGGCTGACAGACCCCTATCGCGAGCAGGCTCACTCCTACAAGGGATTTGCGCAGATCAATGAAAAAGGCGACCGCTGAGGGTCGCCTTTTTCATGGCTGCTTAAGCCTTACTGGCCGGTATAAATCTGATCAAAGATCCCGCCATCATTGAAGTGGGTCTTCTGCACCGAGCGCCAGTCACCGAAGGTCTTCTCGACCGACAGGAAATCGACTTTCGGGAAGCGGTCGGTGTATTTCGCCAGCACCGCCGGGTCCCGTGGGCGCAGGTAGTTGGCGGCGGCAATTTCCTGGCCTTCCGGCGACCACAGGTACTTCAGGTATTCATCGGCCGCAGCGCGGGTGCCTTTCTTGTCGACCACTTTGTCGACCACCGACACCGGTGGCTCTGCCTCGGCGGAGACGCTTGGGTAGATCACTTCGAACTGATCACGACCAAACTCGCGAGCGATCATTTCCGCTTCGTTCTCGAAGGTCACCAGCACGTCACCGATCTGGTTGGTCATGAACGTGGTGGTCGCGGCGCGGCCACCGGTATCGAGCACCGGCGCCTGTTTGAACAGTTTGCCGACGAACTCTTTGGCCTTGCTCTCGTCACCGCCGTTCTTCAGCACGTAGCCCCAGGCCGACAGGTAGGTGTAGCGACCGTTACCGGAGGTTTTCGGGTTCGGCACGATCACCTGCACGCCGTCCTTGAGCAGATCCGGCCAGTCTTTCAGGGCTTTCGGGTTGCCCTTGCGCACGATGAACACGGTGGCCGAAGTGAACGGCGCGCTGTTGTTCGGCAGGCGGGTGACCCAGTTTTCCGGGACCAGTTTTCCGTTGTCGGCGAGGGCGTTGATGTCGGTCGCCATGTTCATGGTGATGACGTCAGCCGGCAGGCCGTCGATCACCGAACGCGCCTGCTTGCTCGATCCACCGAAGGACATCTGCACCGTGATGTTTTCGTTGTGCTCGGCTTGCCAGTGCTTCTGGAACGCAGTGTTGTAGTCCTTGTAAAAATCGCGCATCACGTCGTAGGAGACGTTGAGCAGGGTCGGTGCGGCTTGAGCCACGCTGCCAAAGGCAAGACCGGCGGCGAGAAGTGAGGCGCCAAAGAGTTTTTTCACTGCGCATTCCTTGTTGTGTCGGTGATAGCGGTAGGGGGTGATACCGTTTTGCCAGCGACTATAGCCGGGCGCGCATAGTCGCTTAAAGATTAAAAAGCTCTGTGCTTATTCCATTTTCCTGAACAGGGCGTTGCCGCAACGGGAGCAGAACGACGCTTCGTGTTCATGGCTGTTTTTCGAACACACCGGGCAATCATGTTGCAACTGACCGCCACGCATGGCGGTGGCCAGTTCGGCGGTGAAGATCCCGGTCGGTACGGCGATGATCGAGTAACCGGTGACCATCACCAGCGACGAAATGATCTGGCCCAGAACAGTCTTGGGCACGATGTCGCCATAGCCCACCGTGGTCAGCGTAACGATAGCCCAATAGATGCCCTTGGGAATGCTGGTGAAGCCATGTTCCGGCCCTTCGACCACGTACATCAAGGTGCCGAACACCGTCACCAGCGTGCAGACGCTGAGCAGGAACACGAGGATCTTCTGCTTGCTGCCGCGCAGGGCGTCCAGCAGGTAATGCGCCTGTTTCAGGTACGGCCCGAGCTTGAGTACCCGGAAGATCCGCAGCATGCGGATGATCCGGATGATCAGCAGGTACTGGGCGTCGCTGTAGTACAGCGCGAGGATGCCGGGCACGATCGCCAGCAGGTCCACCAGCCCGTAGAAACTGAAGGCGTAGCGCAACGGTTTCGGCGAGCAATACAGGCGCAGGATGTACTCGCCGAGAAAGATCACCGTGAAGCCCCATTCGATGTACGCCAGCACGTTGGCGTAGTTCTGATGGACTTCATCGATGCTGTCGAGGATCACCACCACCAGGCTTGCGAGGATGATCAGCAGCAGGGTGCTGTCGAAACGGCGGCCGGCCACCGTGTCGGTCTGGAAAATGATCACGTACAGGCGATTGCGCCACGTGTCGTTGCTGTTCATTCAAATCGCCCCGGCCATAAATCAGCGCAGCCTAGGTTGATTCTCCCCCTGAGCGCAAGGCGTGCCGTCGACGGCGGTTTTGCCGAGCATCTGGATGCCGGCGCGGATCAACCAGCAGGCGAGGATGAACGGCGCAGTCAGTGTCGCCAGACCGATGGCGGCGAACAGCGGCGTGACCAGCAGCGCGAGGACGATGCCCGGCAGCGGCAGCCACGGTTGCTGGCGTTGGCTGCTGAAGGCAAGGGCGGCGAGCACCGCGTTGTAGCTGCCCAGTCCTGAAAGCGCAGCGCTGGTTTCGTGGTGCAGCAGGCTGGAACCCAGGCCGATGGCCGAGGCCAGCAACGCCCAGCAAAAGGCGCGGCGATCAGCGATCAGCAAACCGATGGCGATCAACGCACCGGCCAGCGGATGACCGAGGAACATCACTTGGCCAAACCCTTTGAGTTCAGCGGCGAGCAGGTTCAGCGTGTTCATCTCGATGTGCGCCATCGGCGCCGACGGTTCGGCGAACAGCAGCAGGAGCCAGCTGATGACCACGAATGGCGAGGTGTAGGCCGGTATCGATCGGCTGCGGTACACATGTTTGAGCCACTGCTGGGTGACCATCGCGCTCAGGCCTCCGGCGGCCAGAATCAGCGGCGGCAACATCGGCGACCAGGGGAAATACAGGCTCAGCAACAAACCGAGCAGCACGCCGTTGTAGCTGAATAATCCGGCCTGGCGATCAGCCTTGGCGTAGTTGCGTCGTTGTGCGGTGAGCAATCCGGCGACGGCCCCGAGCAGCGCGCCGGCAAACAGCACCGGCGCGGTGAGCAGGATCGCCAGCAGGCACAGCAGGCCGCACAGCGGGTGGCGCTGGAGGAATATCTGACTGAAACCGTTGAGCAAAGCCTCGGCCCAGTCGGGGCAGTGGGTGTTGAAATGATTGGCAGGCATGTTGAGAAAATCTGGGCAGTTGATCGTTCCCACGCTCTGCGTGGGAATGCCTCAAAGGACGCTCTGCGTCTGCTCTTGGGACGCAGAGCGTCCCGGGCCGCATTCCTTTGCTGCGCGTGGGAACGATCATGGTGGGCGGTTAAATCAATGTTTCGATACGCAGCGAGTTGGTCGATCCCGGCTGGCCGAACGGCACACCGGCGGTGATCAGCAGCGTGTCGCCACGCTCGGCCATGCCTTGCGCCTGGGCGATTTCCAGCGCCGTCGAGCACACCTCATCGACCTGACGCAGGCGATCATTGACCACCGAGTGAATGCCCCACGCCACGCTCAAACGGCGCGCGGTCTGCAGGTTCGGCGTCAGGTTGAGGATCGGCGCTTTCGGCCGCTCCCGCGCTGCACGCAGGCTCGACGTTCCCGACTCGCTGTAGTTGACCAGCACCGCCACCGGCAGCACGTTGCTGATACGGCGGATCGCGCAGCTGATCGCATCGGACACGGTCGCTTCGGCTTTCGGTCGGCTGACGTCGAGCTGGGTCTGGTAGTCCGGGCCGTTTTCCACCTGACGAATGATCTTGCTCATCATCTGCACGGCTTCGAGCGGGTACTCACCGGAGGCGGTTTCCGCCGACAACATCACTGCATCGGCGCCTTCGGCCACGGCGTTGGCAACGTCGGTCACTTCGGCGCGGGTTGGCGCAGGGGAGAAGCGCATCGATTCGAGCATCTGCGTCGCGACCACCACCGGTTTACCGAGTTCACGGCAGGTGGTGATGATGTTTTTCTGAATCTGCGGCACGCTTTCGGCCGGGACTTCCACGCCAAGGTCGCCGCGAGCCACCATGATCGCGTCGCTCAGTTCGGCGATTTCGCGCAGTTGTTCAACCGCCGACGGCTTCTCGATTTTCGCCATCAGGAAGGCTTTGTCGCCGATCAGTTCGCGGGCTTCGAGGATGTCTTGCGGACGTTGCACGAACGACAGCGCCACCCAGTCCACCCCCAGTTCCAGGCCGAAGCTCAGGTCGCGGCGATCCTTGGCCGTCAGCGGGCTCAGGTCGAGCACCGCTTGCGGCACGTTGACGCCTTTGCGGTCGGACAGTTCGCCGCCGGCGAGCACGGTGGTGTCGATCGCATCGGCGTACTTGGTGACCACACGCAGACGCAGTTTGCCGTCATCCAGCAGCAGATCCATACCCGCTTCCAGCGCAGCAATGATCTCTGGATGCGGCAGATTCACCCGGCGCTCATCGCCCGGCGTGGCGTCCAGATCGAGACGGAAGGCCTGACCGCGATGCAGCTGCACCTTGCCGTCGGCGAACTTGCCGACGCGTAGTTTCGGCCCCTGCAAGTCCATCAGAATGCCCAGCGGATAGTTGAGCTGGCGCTCGACTTCGCGGATCCACTGATAGCGCTTGGCGTGGTCGGCATGATCGCCGTGGCTGAAGTTCAGGCGGAAGATGTTCACCCCGGCCTCGACCAGTTCACGGATGTCTTCGATGCCATCGACAGCGGGCCCGAGGGTGGCGAGGATTTTGACCTTTTTATCAGGCGTCATGATTTGGAGCTCTCAAGGATCAGAATGGCGCGGAAGTCGTTGACGTTGGTGCGGGTCGGCTCGGTGACGATCAGCGCATCGAGCGCCGCGAAATAGCCGTAGCCATTGTTGTTATCCAGCTCGTCGCTGGCGCTCAAACCGAGGGCGGCGGCGCGGGCGTAGCTGTCCGGGGTCATGATCGCGCCGGCGTTGTCTTCCGAGCCGTCGATGCCGTCGGTGTCACCGGCCAGGGCGTAGACGCCGGGCTGGCCTTTGAGGCTGTCGGTGAGGCTGAGCAGGAATTCGGCGTTGCGTCCGCCACGGCCATTGCCGCGCACGGTCACGGTGGTTTCGCCGCCGGAGAGAATCACGCACGGCGCCGCCAGTGGCTGACCGTGATTGATGATCTGGCGAGCGATACCGGCGTGGACTTTCGCCACTTCGCGCGACTCACCTTCGAGATCGCCGAGGATCAGCGTGCTGAAACCGGCCTGACGGCATTTCACCGCAGCGGCATCCAGCGACTGCTGAGGGCGGGCGATCAACTGGAAGTGGCTGCGCGCCAGGCTCGGATCACCGGGTTTGACGGTTTCCGACTCAGGGCTTTGCAGCCAGTTGCGCACCGAGGCCGGGACTTCGATGCCGTAGCGTTTGAGGATCGCCAACGCTTCGGCCGAAGTGCTCGGGTCGGCGACGGTCGGGCCGGAGGCGATGACCGTGGCGAGGTCGCCCGGTACATCGGAAATGGCGTAGGTGTAGACAGTGGCGGGCCAGCAGGCCTTGCCGAGGCGGCCGCCCTTGATCGCCGAGAGGTGCTTGCGCACGCAGTTCATCTCGCCGATGGTCGCGCCGGATTTGAGCAGGGCTTTGTTGATCGATTGCTTGTCGGCGAGGGTGATGCCTTCGGCCGGCAACGCCAGCAGGGCAGAGCCGCCACCGGAGAGCAGGAAAATCACGCGGTCGTCTTCGGTCAGGTTGCTGACCAGTTCCAGCACGCGTTTGGCCACGGCCAGGCCGGCAGCGTCCGGTACCGGGTGCGCGGCTTCGACCACTTCGATTTTTTCGCACGGGGCGCCGTGACCGTAACGGGTCACCACCAGGCCAGACACTTCACCTTGCCAGCTGCGCTCGACCACTTGCGCCATGGCCGCAGCGGCTTTGCCGGCGCCGATGACGATCACGCGACCGCTGCGATCGGCCGGCAGATGGGCTTCGAGGACTTGGTTCGGATGGGCCGCGTCGATGGCTGTGGCAAACAGCTCGCGCAGCAGTTGTTGCGGATCGACCGACATGGCGGGCTCCCGGAATTCTTGTTATTCGAAAGGGCAACTCAGATCCCTTGTGGGAGCGAGCCTGCTCGCGAAGGCGGTGTGTCAGCCAACATGGATGTTGAATGTGCAACCGCTTTCGCGAGCAGGCTCGCTCCCACAGGGTTTGCGCAGGCTTTATTTGTTGTCGCGAATCGAGAAGTTGGCCATGTGTTCCAGGCCCTTGATCAGCGCCGAATGGTCCCAGTTGCTGCCACCGATCGCTGCGCAGGTGCTGAACACTTGCTGGGCGTTGGCGGTGTTCGGCAGGTTGATGTTCAGCTCCTTGGCGCCTTGCAGGGCCAGGTTCAGGTCCTTCTGGTGCAGGCTGATGCGGAAGCCTGGGTCGAAGGTGCCCTTGATCATGCGCTCGCCGTGCACTTCGAGGATCTTCGAGGAAGCGAAACCGCCCATCAGTGCTTCACGCACCTTGGCCGGATCAGCACCGTTTTTCGAAGCGAACAGCAGGGCTTCAGCGACGGCCTGAATGTTCAGGGCGACGATGATCTGATTCGCGACTTTGGCGGTTTGACCGTCGCCATTGCCACCGACCAGGGTGATGTTCTTGCCCATCGCCTGGAACAGCGGCAGTGCGCGTTCGAAGGCATCGGCGTCGCCACCGACCATGATGCTCAGGGTCGCGGCCTTGGCACCGACTTCACCGCCGGACACGGGCGCGTCGAGGTACTGCGCGCCTTTTTCGTTGATCTTCCTGGCGAAGGCCTTGGTGGCGGTTGGCGAGATCGAGCTCATGTCGATTACCACTTTGCCTTTGCCGATACCGGCGGCAACGCCATCAGCGCGGAACAGCACGTCGTCGACCTGCGGAGTATCCGGGACCATGACGATGATGAATTCAGCTTCCTGCGCGACTTCGCGCGGGTTGGCCAGCGCGACGGCGCCAGCGGCGATCAGGTCGGCCGGAGCGGCGTCGTGATGCGCCGACAGGAACAGGCTGTGACCGGCTTTCTGCAGGTTCGAAGCCATTGGGTGGCCCATGATGCCGGTGCCGATAAATCCGATTTTAGCCATGAGAAAATCCTCTTGTTTTTGTCTTGCTCAAGCGAAATAGGGGTGTTGTTCTGTGTAGGAGTGAGCCTGCTCGCGATAGCGGTGTGCCAGACAACATTGATGTTGAATGTGCAGGCCTCATCGCGAGCAGGCTCACTCCTACAGGGGATTTGTGTCAGATTGCGTTGTGGGTCTTCAGCCAGCCGAGGCCTGCTTCAGTGGTAGTCAGCGGCTTGTATTCGCAACCCACCCAGCCCTGATAACCGATGCGGTCGAGGTGCTCGAACAGGAAGCGGTAGTTGATTTCACCGGTGCCTGGTTCGTTGCGCCCCGGGTTGTCCGCGAGCTGCACGTGGTTGATCTCGCCCAGGTGCGATTGCAGGGTGCGGGCCAGATCGCCTTCCATGATTTGCATGTGATAGATGTCGTATTGCAGGAACAGGTTGGCGCTGCCGACCTGTTCGCGAATCGACAGGGCTTGCGCCGTGTTGTTCAGGTAGAAGCCCGGGATGTCACGGGTGTTGATCGCTTCCATCACCAGTTTGATGCCCGCCGCCTGCAGCTTGTCGGCGGCGTATTTGAGGTTGGCGACGAAGGTCTTTTCCACGGTGGCATCGTCCACGCCTTGCGGACGGATACCGGCCAGGCAGTTGACCTGGGTGTTGCCCAGCACTTGCGCGTAGGCAATCGCCAGATCGACCCCGGCGCGGAACTCTTCAACGCGGTCCGGCAGGCACGCGATACCGCGCTCGCCCTTGGCCCAGTCACCGGCCGGCAGGTTGAACAGCACTTGGGTCAGACCGTTGGCGTCGAGCTTGGCCTTGATTTCAGCGGAGCTGAAGTCGTACGGGAACAGGTATTCGACACCGCTGAAACCAGCCTTGGCGGCGGCGTCGAAACGGGCAAGGAAATCCTGTTCGGTGAACAGCATGGACAGGTTGGCTGCGAAACGCGGCATGGTGGTCTCCCGTTCTAGATTCTCGTTCCCACGCTCTGCGTGGGAATGCGTCAATGGACGCTCTGCGTCCGCTTTGGGACGCAGAGCGTCCCGGGCTGCATTCCCACGCAGAGCGTGGGAACGATCAGCGGTCAGCAGTTAGTCGAGCAGCGAAATCGCCGTTGGCGCGTCGTTGCCGACCAGCGCCAGGTCTTCGAATTCGTTGACGGCGTTGATCTCGGTGCCCATGGAGATGTTGGTCACACGCTCCAGAATGATCTCGACGATCACCGGCACTT
Organism: Pseudomonas sp. AD21; assembly: GCF_002878485.1. Taxonomy (NCBI): domain Bacteria; kingdom Pseudomonadati; phylum Pseudomonadota; class Gammaproteobacteria; order Pseudomonadales; family Pseudomonadaceae; genus Pseudomonas; species Pseudomonas sp. AD21. The sequence continues at coordinate 20,965 of NZ_NQYG01000009.1, read as the reverse complement.
TGAATTCTTCGATCATCTGTTCGGCCTTGCGCAGGGCAGGGGCGATTTCCGAGGGTTCGAACACACGCAGTGCTTTACAGCCGAGGCCTTCGGCGACTGCGACGTGGTCAACACCGTAACCGTTGAGTTCCGGTGCGTTCAGGTTATCGAAGGACAGCTGCACGCAGTAGTCCATTTCGAACCCGCGCTGGGCCTGACGGATCAAGCCCAGGTACGAGTTGTTCACCACGACGTGGATGTACGGCAGTTTGAACTGAGCGCCGACCGCCAGTTCCTCGATCATGAACTGGAAGTCATAGTCCCCCGACAGGGCCACGACTTTCCGGCTCGGATCGGCCTTGACCACGCCCAGCGCCGCCGGAATGGTCCAGCCCAACGGGCCGGCCTGACCGCAGTTGATCCAGTGACGCGGCTTGTAAACGTGCAGGAACTGCGCGCCGGCAATCTGCGACAGACCGATGGTGCTGACGTAGCAGGTGTCTTTGCCGAACACCTGGTTCATTTCTTCGTAAACGCGCTGCGGCTTGACCGGCACGTTGTCGAAGTGGGTCTTGCGATGCAGGCTGGCTTTGCGCTGCTGGCAATCCTGCAGCCAGGCACTGCGGTTTTTCAGCTTGCCGGCGGCTTGCCATTCACGAGCCACTTCGATGAATACGGTCAGCGCGGCAGCGGCGTCGGAAACGATGCCCAGATCCGGCGTGAACACGCGGCCGATCTGCGTGCCTTCGATGTCGACGTGAATGAACTTGCGACCTTCGGTGTAGACGTCGACCGAACCGGTGTGACGGTTGGCCCAACGGTTACCGATACCCAATACCACGTCGGATTTCAGCATCGTGGCGTTGCCGTAACGGTGCGACGTCTGCAGACCGACCATGCCAACCATCAGCGGGTGATCGTCCGGGATGGTGCCCCAGCCCATCAGGGTCGGGATAACCGGAATACCGGTCAGCTCGGCGAACTCCACCAGCAGATCGCTGGCATCGGCGTTGATGATGCCGCCACCGGCTACCAGCAATGGACGCTCAGCCTGATCCAGCAAAGCCAGAGCCTTCTCGACCTGCACGCGGGTCGCGGTCGGCTTGGCCAATGGCAGCGGCTGATAAGCGTCGATGTCGAATTCGATTTCGGCCATCTGCACATCGAACGGCAGGTCGATCAGCACTGGGCCTGGACGGCCGGAGCGCATTTCAAAGAACGCTTTCTGGAACGCATAAGGCACCTGGCCCGGCTCCAGAACAGTGGTCGCCCACTTGGTAACTGGCTTGACGATGCTGGTGATGTCGACCGCCTGGAAGTCTTCCTTGTGCATACGGGCGCGGGGTGCCTGGCCGGTAATGCAGAGGATTGGAATCGAGTCGGCCGAGGCGCTGTAGAGCCCGGTGACCATGTCGGTACCGGCCGGGCCGGACGTACCGATGCACACGCCGATGTTGCCGGCCTTGGTACGGGTGTAACCCTCGGCCATGTGCGAGGCGCCTTCGACGTGGCGAGCGAGGACGTGATCGATGCCACCGACTTTCTGCAAGGCGGAGTACAGCGGGTTGATCGCGGCGCCCGGGATGCCAAAAGCGGTATCAACCCCTTCACGGCGCATCACCAGAACGGCGGCTTCGATTGCTCTCATTTTGCTCATGGTTTTGTGCCTCTTTACGTTTTGTAATTGTATACAAGTGGCTTTGCGCAGAGTGTATTCACGGCGGATGGCGCAGGTCAATCCATTTTCTCAAGCGCCTGTTTCATTCGTCGGAAGCCAGGTTCTGCTGTGGCTTTTCGTCGCATAGGGCGCTTTTCGAGAATTATTGTATACAAAAAAATAGTTAATTGTGTTCTATTTGTGGCATCGAGCTGCGGCACAAACGCGCAGCTCCACGACTTTCCCAATAACAAAATGAGGACGGCACCATGAGCGCTTTAACCTTGAAAGTCGCAGTCAACCTGGTCAACGAAGCCATCAGTGCGGGGCGCGGCATCAACGCCGCGCCGCTGACCATCGCGGTACTCGATACCGGCGGCCACCTGATCACCCTGCAACGCGAAGACGGCGCCAGCCTGCTGCGCCCGAGCATCGCCATCGGCAAGGCCTGGGGCGCTATCGCCCTGGGCAAGGGCTCACGCCTGCTGGCGCTGGACGCGCAACAACGCCCGGCCTTCATCGCCGCGCTCAACAGCATGGGCCAGGGCAGCGTCGTCCCGGCCCCGGGCGGGGTGTTGATCCGCGATCAGGCGGGCAACGTGCTGGGGGCTATCGGCATCAGCGGCGATCTGTCGGATATTGATGAGCAGGTGGCGATCAAAGCGGTGGAGGCGCTGGAGCTGCGCGCGGATGCGGGGGTGGCGGCCTGACAGAAAACAGGCCAGTACGACTGATGGCTTGATGATGACGAAGAGGGGCGGGGTCTATAGACTGCCGCCCCTCTCGTTTATGTATCAAGGAAGATCTGCGTGAAGACGCTATTCGCCATCACCCTGGCCTCGGCCATGACCCTCTGCACCCCCCTCCTGCATGCGACGGAAACACCCGACGCCGAAGAAATCGCGTTCCAGGCCTTGAGCCCGGTGGTCTCAGCCTTAATCAACGCGGACGATGTACAGGAACTGATGGATCGCGGCGAGAAGCTCGAATCGAGCGATACGTTGCAGGCCATTGCGGTGTATCTGGCCGCCACTCGAGAAGACCCGACACAATTGCAGGCGCCTTATCAGGTGGCGGCGCTGTTCGCTCGCCGTGGCGATGACAAACTGGCCGAGCGCTTTCTGCGCGAGGCCGATGATCGCGGTTTGTGGTTCGGCCCATTGCTCGCGGGCGACGAAGATTTTGCTGATCTGCACGATTCCGGCACTTTCAAAACCGTGTTGGCCAATGCTCAGGAACGCTACAAGAAGATTGCCCCGGGCAAGGTCGGCGCGATTTCGGTGCTCAACCCATCGGCGAACATTCCGGCACCCAAAGCCTGTCGTCCGGTGGTGGTCTGGCTGCACGGTTATGGCATCAACGGCGAGCTGGATGAGAGCTACCAGCCGCTGGCCGACACCGGGGCAATCATCCTGGGGATCAACGGCACCGAAATGCTCAACTCGGTCCACAGTTTCCGCTGGATCGGCCCCGGCTTCGAAGGCACTCATCAAACGGTGCAGAAGGGCCTCAAAGCCTTGGAAGCCCGGCAATGCATCGATCGCAAGCGTGTGTTCCTGATGGGCTTCTCGCAAGGTTCGCAACATGCCGGCGCCTTGTTGGCGCAACACCCGGACGATTACGCCGGTGCGTTGCTGCTGTCACCCGGTGGCATGCAACCGACGCCCACCGAAAGCAAGGCGCGCGGCAAGCGAGTGTTTGTCATCAATGGCGAGAAAGAAGGAGTGGGCAATCAGCAGATGAGCGCCGACTTCCGCAAATTGTTCAGCGACGGCAACGAGGTCAAATCGCGTACTCACGAGGGCGGGCACTTTTTCCCTGATGACTGGAGTACTTCGTTGCCGCAGGCATTGCGCTGGTTGATGGGGGATGGGGTTTGAATACGACTATGCCTGTGTCCCTTCAGCGCCTGGGATGTGGAGGGGCGGTTTGACAGTGGTGTCTGAGTAGCATCTTTCGCGAGCAGGCTCGCTCCCACAGGTTTGGCAGGCAGACACAAAATGTTTGCATGTCTCAGACCCTTGTGGGAGCGAGCCTGCTCGCGAATACGGTCTTGAATACACATTTGGCTAAAAGTTTGCCTCACCTCATGCCATTCGCATGACTAGCCTTTCCATGAACTGAACATGAGAAAGGCAAAGGAATGCCGGATTTATCAGCTTCACATCGCCTGCGTATCGGTCGCAACTCCGAACCTGACCGCATCTATCTGCTGACCACCAATACTGTGCGGAGGGAGCCGGTGTTCAGCGACTTCATCCTTGGTCGGTTGGTCGTCAGCCAATTTCGAGCTGCTGAAGAAGAGGGGTTTGCCAATTCACTGGCGTGGGTTGTCATGCCTGATCATTTTCACTGGTTGGTCGAGCTCAAAAGGGGATCGCTGGGTGAGCTGATGCAACGAACCAAATCACTCAGCACCAAGGCTGTGAGCCGTGTCACCGGCCGTAAGGCTGTGCTCTGGCAGCAAGGCTTTCATGACCGGGCACTTCGCAAGGAAGAGGATCTGGTGAAATTGGCGAGGTACGTCGTCGCCAACCCCTTGCGGGCTGGTCTTGTTGAAAAACTGGGCGATTATCCGCTGTGGGATGCGATTTGGCTTTGAGCCAGAACCGTATCGCCGCCATTCGCGAGCAGGCTCGCTCCCACAGGTGATTTGTGAACGCCACACGTCCAGTGTAGGGGTGATGAGCCTGCTCGCGATGGCGTCACACCGGTCTATCAGTCCGGCTCACACCCTTTGAGCACCAACCGGATGATCGTCTGCGCCGCCGCCTCGTAATCCGCCTCGTCGAGCTTGTCCTTGCCGGTCACCGCAGAAATCTGCCAGTCGAAGTCGGCGTAGGTCTGGGTCGCGGCCCAGATGCTGAACATCAGGTGGTTGGGGTCGATCGGGGCGATCTGGCCGCGGTCGATCCAGCTCTGGATGCAGTCGATGTTGTGCTTGGCCTGGCTGTTGAGCTGCTCCACCAGGTCGGCACTCAGGTGCGGGGCGCCGTGCATGATTTCGCTGGCGAACACCTTGGAGGCGAAGGGCAGGTCGCGGGAGATGCGGATCTTCGAGCGGATGTAGCCGCTGAGCACTTCGCTCGGCACGCCGTCCGGGTTGAACGGGGTCGAGGCCTGCAGGATCGGCACGATGATACTTTCCAGGACCTCGCGGTAGAGGTTTTCCTTGGACTTGAAGTAGTAGTAGACGTTGGGCTTGGGCAATCCTGCCTTGGCGGCGATGTCGCTGGTTTTGGTCGCAGCGAAGCCCTTGTCGGCAAACTCCTCACTGGCGGCACGCAGGATCAGTTCTTTGTTGCGCTCGCGGATTGTGCTCATAAACCCGGTGGTTCCTTGCCTGTTCTGGCGGTTGCGCATGGTAGCACCGGCCTCGCGCATGGCTCAAGAATGCCCCGTGTGGCCCGCAGTCGCGGTATGCTGCGCGGCATTATTTACATAAGGAAACAAGATTCATGGCAGGAAGCAGTTTGCTGGTGCTGATCGACGATATCGCCACCGTTCTGGATGATGTGGCGTTGATGAGCAAAATGGCCGCGAAGAAGACCGCCGGCGTGCTCGGCGATGATCTGGCGCTCAATGCCCAGCAAGTCTCCGGCGTGCGCGCCGAGCGTGAAATCCCCGTGGTCTGGGCGGTGGCCAAGGGCTCGTTTCTCAACAAGCTGATTCTGGTGCCGTCGGCGCTGGCGATCAGCGCGTTCGTGCCGTGGCTGGTGACGCCGCTGCTGATGGTTGGCGGCGCCTATCTGTGTTTTGAAGGTTTCGAGAAGCTCGCGCACAAGTTCCTGCACAGCAAGACCGAAGATGACGCCGACCACGCGCAGTTGAGCGCGGCGGTGGCCGAGCCGACCACCGATCTGGTGGCCTACGAGAAGGACAAGATCAAAGGCGCAATCCGCACCGACTTCATCCTCTCGGCGGAAATCATCGCCATCACCCTCGGCACCGTGGCCGGCGCTTCGCTGACCCAGCAAGTGATCGTGATGTCCGGTATCGCGATTGTCATGACCGTCGGCGTTTATGGCCTGGTGGCCGGCATCGTCAAACTCGACGATCTGGGCCTGTGGCTGACGCAGAAATCCGCTTCGGCGGCGAAAAGCATCGGCAACGCGATCCTGCGCGCCGCGCCGTACATGATGAAAGGTCTGTCGGTGATCGGCACGGCGGCGATGTTCCTGGTCGGCGGCGGCATCCTCACCCACGGCATTCCTGTGCTGCATCACTGGATTGAAAGCGTGGGTGCGGCCGCTGGCAGCGCCGGGTTTGTGGTGCCGGTGCTGCTCAATGGAGTGGCCGGGATTATTGCCGGGGCCGTGGTGTTGCTCGCGGTGAGCCTGGTTGGCAAATTGTGCAAGGCCGTGCGGGCGTAAGGCCGCCCGCAGGTGTTCATGCCGGGAGATCAGCGCTCTTGAGCAGGTGCTTCGACAGGTAGTGCGCGACGGCTTCATCGGTGTATCGGCCGATGATCTCCGCCTCGGGCAGTGCCTGTCTCAACTCGGCATGTGCGTTGCCCATGAGCACGCCTTTGCCGACACCGGCCAACATGTCGACGTCATTCATTGCGTCACCAAAAGCGATGCAGGCCTGAATGGGCACGTTGAGGAATTCGGCCAGCTGCTTCAGGGCATTGCCCTTGGAAACGTCTCTGGCCATGACCTCCAGGCACCATGGAAACGTGAACACAGTGCCGATCTGATCGCCCAGCCGTTGTTCCAGCCGCGCCTGCAGCCTGAGCAGGGCGTCATGATCCTTGCTGCGCTGAAAGAAAAACACTTTCTGCACAGCATGCAGCGGCAGATTCTCGGCCGCGCAGAGTGTTGGCTGGAAGTCCGGGTTCTGGCTGAAGTCCTTCAGGTTTTCGTCTTCTCGACTCATCAGCCAGCCGGATCGGCAGTAAAGGTTGATCGTCAGATCGGTGTCTGCTCGGGTTTCCTCAAGCAATGTCTGGACAACGGCAGTCGATAATTCTGCGCTCAGAGCAAGCCCGCCACAGGCGCTGGAAATGCGCGCCCCATTGGCGGTGATCAGGTGAACCGGCGGGGACTGGCTGTCGAGCAGCGACTCGACGTCAGCCTGATGGCGACCCGTCGCCAGCACGATGTGATGACCTGCGCGGTTAAGGCGGTGAATCACGCTTTTGGTAAAGGCACCGAAAGTATCGCCTGGCAGCAGCAGCGTGCCATCCAGGTCAGAGGCAATAAGCAAGTACATCATGACTCCTTGGAAGGGATCGCCTGCCCACCCGATTGCCGCCTGTGCGGGCAATCGAGTGGCGTCGCAAGGCTACAGGCGTTCGAGCAATTTCAGAGATTGAGCTTTGGTGAAGGTCATTCGCTCTTCCAGCCGGTGATTGTCCTTTTCGTAGTAGATGCTCATGTCGGCATGCTCCTGCGGGACCGGAACGATGCGGTCGATCATCGGCAAGGTATCCATCAGCAACTGACGGGCGTATCCCATCGCGCGGGTATAGGTGTCGATCACTTCTTCGAACTCAGGGTAGATGCAGAAGGCCACCTGATTGAGGATCGGCCCCTCGTCTATGCCTTCGCTGATCTCGTGCAGCGTTGCGCCATGCATCCGCTCGCCATTCTTCAAAGCCCAGTTGACCGGGCGTACGCCGCGGTATTTGGGCAGGTAGGAAAGGTGCAGGTTGATAATTTTCGCGCAGCAGTCGATGAAGCGCTTGGGCAATATCCGCTTGTGGAAAATGACCAGGCAGAGGTCGCAGGCGAAGGTGCCGTCTGCATAACCTGGCAGGTCTTCGATCCGACCGCTTTCGATCACCTCGATGCCGTGCTCCCGGCAATACTCGATGAGCGTTCGCTCAGTGCTGACCGGCTCGAAAGGATCGGCCACCACGTACGACACCGTGTGATCGGGGGACGCGTTGAAGTATTCGCAGGCGAAGATGGCCAGTTCGCCCTTGCCGCAAATCACTACTTGCTCAGGCGAGTTCAACGGCGTTCTCCTTCGCTGGGCTGCTGATGTTTTTCTGCGCTGCCAGGTCCTGCATCACGTCGCTCAGGGCCTGGATCAACCGGGCGTTTTCGTCAGGCGTGCGGCAGGACACGCGGAAGTACTTGTCGGAGTCGGTATTGCGTTTGCCCGAGCACTCCTTGATGTACATATGGTGCTTGTCCAGCAACAACCTGGAAATGGTCTGGGCGTCAGAGTAATGAGCCTTGCAGTAAATGAAGTTTGCTTCGGTCTTGAAGCCGCTGATGCCCTCGATGGCGTCAAGCGCCTGTTGAAAGGCGCGAGTGTGACTGATGACTTGTTGGCAGCTGGCCAGGTATTCCTGCTGGTATTGCGGCAGATGCAACAGGAACTCCTCGGCAAAACCGTTGATGTTCCAGATCGGCAGCAGCGAGTTGATCAGCGCCAGCAAGGTCTGGTTGGCACTGGCCAGGTAGCCGATGCGAATACCGCCGATACCGAAGGTTTTGCTCATGCTGCGAATCACCACCAGGTTGGGGTGTTCGTCGAGCACGTTGAGCAAGGTGCTGTCGGCGTGGTTGGAGAAATCGAGGAACGATTCGTCGACGATCAGTGAGATATCCAGTTCCAGCAACTGCTCGGCAAGCGCCGACAGGGCCGAGGCGGGTGTCAGGGCGCCGGTCGGGTTGTTCGGTGATTCGATGATCACCACCTCAGGGCGCTGTTGCCGGCAGGTAGCGAGCAGCGCATCGATATCGATAGCGAAGTCGTCCTCCTCCCGCGTGTAGTGGCAGAGCGTGCGTTGTTCACCGAAGACGTTGGCGTATTCGTTGAAGGACGGCACGGTCACGAGCGCGCTGCCGGGATACACGGACGGTAGCAGCTTGATGATTTCAGCCGCGCCATTGGCTATGCACAGGTGTCTCGGGGAGACGCCGAGGAATTCGCAGAGTGACTCCTCGATGAGTCGTCTGGCGCCGGGGTAGTTGAGGAAGATGTGATCGAAGTTGTCCTTGATCTTGTCTTTCATCTGCTGTGGCGGGAAATGGAAGTTGTAGATCAAGGCGAAATCCAGCATCGGGTAGCGCCAGTAACCGCCGTGGCGGTTCTGGACGAAACCGAGGCGGTCACGACTGGAAACGTAGTTGCAGATCGTCAGGTCGTAATAGTTGTCGACCTCATACCATTCGGTTGCAGGGACAATGACCGTCTGAATATCCCACTTGCCCTCAAGCGAAGCTTTTTTGAAGACGTCTTCGTAGTAGGCGTTGAGGTTGTTTTTTCTGACGTTGCTGGCGAGTTGTTTTTTGATGTGCTCGGCGAACGTGGCTGACCCGACCTGGTACAGGTTGACGGTCTTGTATTGTCCGTCACGGGGCTCATGGCCGATGTCCTTGGTCGAGCCGAAGCCTTGCAGCTGAGTCTCTTCGAGGATGGCGTAGGTGCCTTCCATGTTCTTGCCCAGCGGCGACACCAGGGCGACCAGATCCCCCGGTTGCTGCAGCAACTGTTGCAGGCTGGAGGCCGAGAAGTAAATGTCACCCTCGATGATCAGGGTGTTCTGCGTAATGTGTTCGCGGGCCAGGTACAGCGAGTAGATGTTGTTGGTCGTGGCCCAGTCCGGGTTGCTCACGAATTCGAAGGTGATGGCGGTGTCCATCGCCCGAAGATGAGCGGTAATGGTCTCCGACTGATAGCCGATCACGACGACCACGTGTTTGATACCCAGCGTTTCGAGGTTGTTCAGGGCGTTGTCGATGAACGCGATATTGTTGGTCTTGACCAAGGGCTTGGGCGTGTGGCGCGTGCGCTTGCCCAGGCGGCTTCCGCGCCCGGCGCAAAGAATGATGGCTGTCTGATTATTCATTGTAATTTCCTTATTTAACGAAAATGAGTCCGGGCACCACGTGCTGGTACATCCACACGCCGTCGATCCTGCCGTGAAAGCTCTCCTCGCCGCCGCTGTCTCCACCGGTCTTGATCCCGGCCCCGAGGCCGAATGCATGGAAGTTTTCCAGCACTCGACCTTCGCGGGTGACCGGGTTGAGTTGCTGGTTGGTGAGCAATCCGAAATCGTCCTGTTGCAGTTCCAGCGCCGTGCCATCGACATCCAGTATCGGCACCAACCCGGCCTTGTATCCGGTGCTGTGGATCAGCAGGTCCGATTGCGCGATCAGGTTCAGGACCTGATCGGCAGAGGCCTGAGCGATGTCGACGATGTTCAGGTTGCGGATCAGGCCTTGTTTGATCTTGCGAGCGAATTCGAACGAGTCATATCGCAGGCCCGAATAACGATTGACCCTTTGGCTGGCCTGGCAAATATCGGCATCGACAAACGGATAGTGCTGTTCGCGCGCGGATGCAGGAGAGTCGAAGAACAGCTTGAAATCGCGCTTGGTCAGCAAGGTGATGGTGCCAGGGAAGTCCAGTTGCTCCACCAGGCGGATCAGGCAGGAAACGGCGCTGTGCGAAGAGCCGACAATGGCCAGGTTGTTGTATTGGCCACTTTGCAGCGCCTGGTCGTGTTCGCCCTTGAGCAGCGCGTCCGAATTGATGTTGTGTTGGGGGTGCTGCACGGTGGCTTGATTCAGCCGGCCACCGATGTTGAAGATGATTTTCTTGCACAACGCCTGTACGCGCTGGCCGTCGAGCAGATAGCTGACGCAGTAGTGACCCTGCGCGGTCAGATGGATGTCGCAGACGGTCGATTGCGTGGATATTTCGAAGCGTTTGTAGAGCGCCTTGTGCCGGGCCACATAGGTACCGATGTGTTCGAGGAAGCGCCCGACGTAGCGCAGCTCTACCGCCTCGCTCCGCCGCTCGGTGAAATACGCCCATTCTGGCGTCCCCTGCAGGAACCGACTCAGGTCGTCCGTGCGGTCCTGGAATTTTTCCAGAAAGACCCCGCCAAGCGAGTTGGCAGTAATCCGGTATTGACCGATCTCGCCGCTGCCCAATGTGCTGGATTTCTCAAGTATCAGGCAGCGCTGTATCTGTTCATTCTGAATAAGATCAGGCAACAGCGAGATGTTGGCGGGGCCGGCGCCACATAGGATGAGGTCATAAATCGGCGTATTCATGATGTTTTCCTGAAAGTTGAGAAGTTCGAGAAAATGGTTTTATTCAGGCAAAGAAACTCCGCGCCAACTTGATTGGCGTGCAGCGATGGAGCTTTGCAAGTTCTACGTCGAGTGATTAGCCCGTGGTGGGCGAAGTCTCGATGTTTGCTACTGGGCGAGCTGTTTCGTCCGTGGACTTCCTCAATCGGAAAATCCCCATGAAGATGAGCGTCATCAGCAGGCTGGACACTGTCAGGAATATATAAAGTGCGGTTCCGCTGAGGTTCTGTATGAACAGCCCGCCGACAATCGGCGAGAGAGAAAAGCCGATGCTGTATAACGATGCGGCACCAAAGTAGGCGCCTCGCAGATTAGGTGGCGCCAAGCTGTCGACAAACATGTTGATACACGGAAAGAGCAGGGTCTGGCTGATACTCATGAGCAATACAGCGCCATACCACAAGGGTTTGATGTCGACGTTGTGCGCAGCCAATGCAAAGCCGGCCTCGCCGAGGATCAACAGGGCCGAGCCAAGATAGATCTTGGTGTTCAGCGATACCGACGACAGCGCACTGGCAAGCGGCAACTGCAGTATCACGATCGTCGAGGCATGCAAGACAATCAACGAGGCGATAAAGGGCAGGTAGCCTTCGAAGGCCAGTGCGGCCATCAGCTGCGGCAAGCTGGAGTCAAAACTGCCAAAGATGAACATCATGATGATGTTGTTGATCACCAGCGCCAGGAACAGATGGTCTTTGGCGAGCACGCCCATGGTGCTTTTGAAACTGGTGGTATTGACCGCCTTGAGGGTTACGCCTTTACCGAAGATCACCACGCCGACCAGCAGCAGTACATAGGACAGGGTCACCAGGACGAAGGACAGTGAGTCGGCGGAGATTCCCAGCTTGAGCCCGAAGTAGGGGCCTGTCGCCGCACCGGCGTTGAGGAAAAAGTAGCGCAGATGCATGGCGCGCTCGACCAGAGGCCGAGATTCGATGACATCGCCGATGATGGTTTTGATCGGGTTGTTGACCAGTGCCCACGACAGGTTTGCCAGTAGAGTCCCGGCAATGTAGCCATAAGCGCTGCTGCTGATGCCCAGTAGCAGATAAGAACTCGCAGCCACGACGCAGCCCAGCACGATGATTTTCAAGCGGCCGATTTTGTCCGACAGGTAACCGCTGTAAAAACTCGCTACCGACGACAGGGCGATGGACAGGGTCAGGATCAGGCCGATAAACGTCGCACTGAAACCAAACCGGGCGTACAGCACGATCGAGATAAACGGCCAGACCATCATTGAAGTTGCACGGGTGACAAAGGTGCCGATAAACAATATCCAGATGAACAGTGGCATCTCGGAGATATATTGGGTGATACCGCTTTTTAATGAAGTATGCATGTGGATGACGGCCGTTTTTCAAACCCGCGACAAGTGCAGATTGAAGTGGTTGGATCAATGCATTGCCGACGCTGATCGCTGTAGTAATTCATCCGCAGCTAATTGAAAGTGCACGACACACACTGCCATCCGGGCGGCATAATGAAATGTATCGATGGATGTATTACTGATAAGCCGAGCGACAGGCTATGCGCAAGTTCCGCTGAGTCTTGAATAATAAAGTCCGCTGCGACCTACGGGTTGCAGATGTCGGGTAGACCAGCGTCGAAAGGGAGGATAAGGGAGAGCCGATATCATTCCTTGAATATCGTTGAACACGTCATTGCATCCTTTGCAGTGTTGAACCGAGTCTACATAAGCTGTCACAGAATGTTAATAAAAAATTCACATTTAAATTTTTATGTTCGATTTCGAATCTGCTTGTGGCTTTGACTCACGAGTTCGTTAAGCGCGCGGGGCCTGTCTGAAAGACGAAATGACGGCGTCAGTCTTTAGCCGGGCGGGCGCAGAAGGGCGGGCATGAGAAAAATGTCGGACGTGAAGACGCGCTGGCAAGCTCGACGGGTCGACGCTTGCCAGCGGTTGGAAGGGTTTTACTCGGCAATCTGCAATTTGCGCGATTCGGTGTACACGTAACGCACTTTCTCGTACTCGAACGGGGAGTTCATCTGGCCGTAGCGGAAGTTGGTCTGGTAGCGCTTGTCGACGGCGCGCAGGGCCCAGATCTCAGGATGGTTGGAGCTGACTTCCGATACGTTCAGGTAGTTGATCGCCGATTCGGCGGTGTAGTCCACAGCCAGGCCGGCGGTATCACGAATGTTCGACGGGCCGAGGATCGGCAGCACGAAGTAGGCACCGCCCGGTACGCCGTAGAAGCCCAGGGTCTGGCCGAAGTCTTCGCTCTGACGTGGCAGGCCCATGGCGGTTGCAGGGTCCCACAGACCGGCGATGCCGATGGTGGTGTTGAGCAACAGGCGCGCGGTGGTTTCCATCGAACGCTTGCCCTTGAACTGCAGCAGGCTGTTGACCAGGTTCGGCACGTCGCCGAGGTTGTTGAAGAAGTTGCTTACCCCGGTGCGCAGGAAGCTTGGCGTCACGTAGCGATAACCGTCGACCACCGGCAGGAACACCCATTGGTCGAAGCGGTAGTTGAAGTGGTAGACGCGGCGGTTCCACGACTCCAGCGGGTCATAGACGTTGAGTGCGTTGAGTGTCGAGCGCTCGAACTCACGCTGATCCAGCCCCGGGTTGAACTTGAGTTTGGACAGCGGCTCCTTGAAGCCGTCGCTGTCGACCACTACCGGCGCGTTGGCTTTGCTGTTGTCGGCCTGGGCCACGCCTGCACTGAGGAGCGCTGCAATCAGCAGGAGATATTTAGCCACGGAAGAACTCCAGCATGGCGTCGCTGTTGACGCGGTAGTTAAGGTTGCCGCAATGGCCGCCGTACGGATAAACGGTCAGGCGATCGCCGAAGGTCTTGCGCAGGAAGCCCAGGTCGCCGGGGCCGAGGATCACGTCGTCGGCGTTGTGCATGACGGCGATTTTCGGGCTGTCATGCAGGTAGTCCTTGAGGGCGTAAAGGCTGACTTGGTCGATCAGCTGCAGCAGGCTGCCGCCATCGGTACGGGCGCGCCACATCGGGATCACTTGATCGGTCAGGTAGCAGTCGAAATCGCATTGCAGCGCACGCTTGAGAAACGGCGTGAGGCTGGTGCCTTCGGTGATCGGAAATTTCGGCGGGGTGATCAGGCCGCGACGGTTGATCAGGTCCGAAGTAAAGGCAATGTCGGCCGCCGAGAAGCGGAACGAGGTGCCGATCAGCATCGCCATCTGCTCGTTGGTCAGGTGCTGCTTGGACTGCTGGAAGTCATAGAGCAGGGCGTCGTTGAGGTCAATGTAGCCCTTCTGCTGGAAGTAGCGGGTCAGCTTGCCCAGTACCAACTCATAGAACGTGGTGCTGTTGTTGATGCCTTTCACCTCGGTTTGTACCAGCTTGTCGAGGTTGGTGACCGAGGTGTAGAGGTTGACCGGCGGGTTGAGCAGCAGGACTTTCTTGAAGTTGAAGCTGCGCCGGGTTTCGTCCAGGTGTGCGACGAACGCGGCATCCAGGGCGCCGAGGCTGTAGCCGCTGAGGTAGTACTCGGTGACCGGCAGTTTCGGATGCTGCGCGCGCACGGCCTGCATCACCCGGTACATGTCTTCGGCGTCTTCCTTGGTGATACCGGGTGTGGCGAAGCGTGAGGCGGCGCTGATGAAGTCGAAACTGGTCGGCGACGACAGTTGCACGACGTGGTAGCCGGCCTTGTAGTAGAGCTTCTTCAGGTATTCGTTGAGCGTGCTGTCAAAGCGGGCGCCGGTGCCGGCGATCAGGAAGATCAGCGGGGCCGGCTTGTCCTGCTCGGCGATGCGGTAGGTAAGTTTCTTCACTGCCCAGAAATTGTCCGGGAGGATGAAGGCCCGCTCCGGGCGCAGGGTGATGCTGTGGTCGGACTGGTTGATGTCGTCGTTGGACGGCAGTTCCGGGCGCAGATCAGGCGGCGTCGTGGCGATGGTCGCCTCGAACGGGTTGGTCAGGGGATAGCCATAGCTGGCGGCATCGATATCCACCGCCAGTGCGGACGCACTTAGAATAAGGCCGCTGAACAGCGCGGCGAAGCGCAAGGAACGGAGCATGACTAGATCCCTTAGAGGAAAGTGCCGAATGAGGTTCGCAGGCTATGACCACCGGGTTTGCGCCAAAGTGCCATGCGGCGGCACCAAACAGGCAGAATTCGGAGTAATAGTAGCTGGACGATACACTTTGCACGTCGCGGATGACCAGTTAACAGTTGTTAGTGCTTGCCAACGGTGCAAGTCCGATTAAGCTGGCCGCCGATTTCCGTAGATTGGAGTGATTCATGTCCCGCCGCTTGCCCGTGATCCTGTTGCTCGTTCTGCTGCCGTTATGGCTGGCGGCCAGTTATGGCGCGCGTTATGGCTTCATGGAGGACGGACAGTGGGTCGGCATCTGCGTCGATGAAGCGAGCCGTTGGGAATGCTCGGTGCGCTCGAACCTGGGGCTGATGATTCACTTCAAGGTGTTGGGCTGGACCGCACTGGGTGCGGCGCTGCTCGGTTTTGTCCTGCCTGGGCGGGCAGGGTGGTGGTTGGCGGTATTGGCCCTGGTGTTCGGCCTGCCGGCGCTGGCGTTGTACAACACCACGTTGGCGGTGTTTGCGCTGGTGATTGGCGGGTTGCGACTGGTCCGCGAGTCCCGTAGCGCCTGATCCTCAGCTATCGCGAGCAGGCTCACTCCTACAGGGGAACGCATTCCAGACTGTAGGAGTGAGCCTGCTCGCGATGAGGCCCATACGGCCAATGAAGATCAGTTGTTGCGAACCCGCAGGCAGCGCCACAACGCCGCCACCATCAACCCACTGACCAGCGCCCAGCCCCACGCCTGCTGATTCAACAATCCTTCTTCATGCAGCTGCGGCGCGATGCCGGCGCCGATGATGAAGGTCAGCAGGGCGATTTCCCGGCGCGGCACGCTAACCGGGCGGCACACGTACACCAGCGCCGGCAGGATGAACGCCATGCTGGCGAAGCTGCGATAACGGGCGTCGAACACCATCTCCAGCATCATCACCGCTGCGGCAAAACCGGCCACGGCGACCAGCCATCCGGCGCGGCGCTCCAGCAGGTTGAACGCGCGTTCACGCCAACCCTGGCGGGCGCTCAAGGTCAGCGCAGCATGCGCCAGCACCAGCAGGTTCAACACGGTCAGCAAGCCAACCCACAGCCATTCGCTGGCAAACCGCGTGGTCACTCGCGCCAGATCGCCCCAGGCGCCGATCGAGCAGGCAGCCACTGCACCGAGCAGCGGCAGGATCAATGCCGATTGTGTACTGCGCACCCGACCGCCGAGCAGCAGCGTACCGAGGAAAATCAGCCCACCGACGCCCAGCCATTCCTTCCAGTACGGCACGTTGGTCACCGGTCCGGCGAGTACGCCCTTGTCCTGGCGATCGGCATCGAACAGGCCCCAGTAACCACCGACCGCGCCTTCGCTGCCGCGCTTCCATGGCTGGTCGAACGCCTCGATCAGGTTGTAGTGCCAGCCTTCCTTTTCGGCCATCGCGACAAAACCACGAATGAACTTGGCTTCATTGACCCGGCTCGGCAGGGCAGTCTCGCGCTGGCGGCCTTCGCTAGGCCAGCCGGTCTCGCCGATCATCACGTCCTTGGGCGCGAACTTGTTGCCGAACACCTGACGTACATCCGCCACGTGTTGCAGGGCGGCGTCGATGTTCGACGGATCGTCTTCCCAGTACGGCAGCAGGTGAATGGTCAGGAAATCCACCGCCGGGGCAACTTCCGGATGCTTGAGCCAGAACTCCCAGACATCGGCATACGTGACCGGTTGCCTGACCTGGCTTTTGACCTTGTTGATCAGCCTGGCCAGTTGCGCGCCGGTGACTTCCTTGCGCAGCAAGGCTTCGTTGCCGACGATCACTGCGCTGACCACGTCCGGATTGGCGTTGGCCGAGGCGATCAGCAGGTCGACTTCCTTTTCAGTGTCCACCGGGTTGCTGTTGACCCAGGCACCGATCATCAATTTCAAACCGTGCTTGCGCGCCAGCTCAGGCAGGGCGTCGAGGCCGGTCATCGAGTAGGTGCGGATGCATTCGAAGCGCGTCGCCAGCAGGGCGAGGTCGGCGTCCATGCGCTCCGGACGCAGCTTGAACGGCACGTCGAACGGCGACTGATCCTTGTCGAACGGCGTGTAGGAGGCACATTGCAACTTGTGCGTCGGGGTCGCGGCGTCCGGCAGGATCACCGGTTTGCCGAGGCCGTACCAGAAACCGCCAAGGGCAAACAGGCCGAGCAGGCAAGCGAAGAGATAGGGAACAAACGGGAAGCGGGAAGTCGCGGACATGGTCAGGCCGAGTGGCTACAAAGCGACGCATGTTACCTGCATTTATCCACGGGTTGGTGGCCTGCATCATTTGCCCATGCAAAGTTCGGGCGGATTATCTGGCGTCATTTATTCAGCTGCGATTAATGGCTTTCTGATGTCGTTTCTCGTTGTCTTGAGGTCGTTGCCAGAGCAGGTCGCGTTTGGCGTCAGGCCGATGATCGAAAGCGTCAGTACCCTTATAGAAACGACGGCTGATGTTCTAACGAGTTTGCGGTCAGGCGTGATGGGGGCGCTGTGCACCATAACAATACGTTGACGATGTCCGGCATCCGTCGGGCGCAGCATTTCGGGGAAGTAACGATGAAGATGCGACGACTTTTAGGCGCAGGTGCCGCTCTGGTGCTTGCGATGAGTTCCACTTTCGCCAGCGCTGAAAAACAGACCCTGAACATCGGTTACGTTGACGGCTGGTCCGACAGCGTCGCGACCACCCACGTGGCGGCCGAAGTGATCAAGCAGAAACTCGGCTACGACGTGAAACTGCAAGCCGTCGCCACCGGGATCATGTGGCAGGGCGTGGCCACCGGCAAACTCGATGCGATGCTTTCGGCGTGGCTGCCGGTCACCCACGGCGAATACTGGACGAAGAACAAGGATCTGGTCGTCGATTACGGCCCGAACTTCAAGGATGCGAAAATCGGCCTGATCGTGCCCGAGTACGTCAAAGCGAAATCGATCGAAGACCTGAAAACCGACGACAGCTTCAAAAACCGTATTGTCGGCATCGACGCCGGGTCAGGCGTGATGCTCAAGACCGATCAGGCAATCAAGGATTACGGCCTCGATAAGTACACCCTCAAGGCCAGTTCCGGCGCCGGCATGATTGCCGAGCTGACCCGTGCCGAGAAGAAGAACGAATCGATTGCCGTCACCGGCTGGGTGCCGCACTGGATGTTCGCCAAATGGAAACTGCGCTTCCTCGATGACCCGAAAGGCGTGTACGGCGCGGCTGAAACCGTGAACAGCATCGGCAGCAAGGAACTCGCCACCAAGGCCCCGGAAGTGGCCAAGTTCCTGAAAAACTTCCAGTGGGCGTCGAAAGACGAGATCGGCGAAGTCATGCTGGCGATTCAGGACGGCGCCAAACCTGAAGCCGCGGCCAAGGATTGGGTCGCCAAACACCCGGATCGCGTAGCCGACTGGACCAAATAACCCCAACACCGCAATACCCCCTGTAGGAGTGAGCCTGCTCGCGATAGCGTCCTGTCAGTTGATACAAACGTCGACTGATACAACGCCATCGCGAGCAGGCTCACTCCTACATTTGTTTCTGGCCAACCCTCACCTGCAGGGTTTGCGGCTGTTTCAGCGCCGCTTTCCAATTATTTCGTCTATTTACAGTCCAAAAATTGGCGAAAGTGTCATGTCGTTCTAATACTAAGGTCGTCTGTTACCTCTCCCACAGCCGCATACATTAGCTATGTTCCAACAATAATTTGTGCTGCGAGGATAAAAACAATGAACGACAGCATTTACCTCTCGATTCAAAACAGCCCGCGCTTCAAGGAGCTGGTGAAGAAAAGGGAACGATTCGCCTGGATACTTTCGGCGATCATGCTAGGGCTTTACTCCGCCTTCATCCTGCTGATCGCTTACGGGCCGCAAGTGCTCGGTGCCAAGATCAGTCCTGAATCATCCATCACCTGGGGCATTCCGATCGGCGTCGGCCTGATTGTCTCGGCCTTCGTCCTGACCGCTATCTACGTACGACGCGCCAATGGCGAGTTTGACGACCTGAACAATGCGATTCTCAAGGAGGCTCAGCAATGATCCGGCGTCTACTGGCTCTTTTGAGCATCGCAGCGTTCGCTCCGGCAGTCTGGGCCGCTGACGCCTTGACCGGCGAAGTCCACAAACAACCACTCAACGTCGCCGCGATCGCCATGTTCGTGGTGTTCGTCGGGGCGACCCTGTGCATCACCTACTGGGCGTCCAAGCGCAACAAATCGGCCGCCGACTACTATGCGGCGGGCGGCAAGATCACCGGGTTCCAGAACGGTCTGGCGATCGCCGGTGACTACATGTCGGCGGCGTCCTTCCTGGGGATTTCCGCGCTGGTGTTCACCTCCGGCTACGATGGCCTGATCTACTCGATCGGCTTCCTGGTGGGCTGGCCGATCATTCTGTTCCTGATCGCCGAGCGCCTGCGTAACCTGGGTAAATACACCTTTGCCGACGTGGCGTCCTATCGCCTCGGGCAAACCCAGATCCGCACCCTGTCTGCCTGCGGTTCGCTGGTGGTGGTGGCGTTCTACCTGATCGCGCAAATGGTCGGTGCCGGCAAGCTGATCCAGCTGCTGTTCGGTCTCGACTACTACGTCGCGGTGATTCTGGTCGGCATCCTGATGTGCATGTACGTGCTGTTCGGCGGCATGCTGGCGACCACCTGGGTGCAGATCATCAAGGCGGTGCTGTTGCTGTCCGGTGCCTCGTTCATGGCGCTGATGGTGATGAAGCACGTCAACTTCGACTTCAACATGCTGTTCTCCGAGGCGATCAAGGTTCACCCTAAAGGTGAGGCGATCATGAGCCCGGGCGGCCTGGTGAAAGATCCGGTTTCGGCGTTCTCCCTCGGTCTGGCGCTGATGTTCGGCACCGCTGGCCTGCCGCACATCCTGATGCGCTTCTTCACTGTGAGTGACGCAAAAGAAGCGCGCAAGAGCGTGCTGTACGCTACCGGCTTCATTGGCTACTTCTACATCCTGACCTTCATCATCGGCTTCGGCGCGATCCTGCTGGTCAGCACCAACCCTGCCTTCAAGGATGTAGCGGGCGCTCTGCTCGGCGGCAACAACATGGCGGCGGTGCATCTGGCTGACGCGGTGGGCGGCAGTATTTTCCTTGGCTTCATCTCGGCGGTGGCGTTCGCGACCATTCTGGCGGTTGTGGCAGGACTGACCCTGGCCGGTGCTTCGGCGGTGTCGCACGATCTGTATGCCAGTGTGATCAAGAAGGGCAAAGCCAACGACAAGGATGAGATTCGCGTTTCGAAGATCACCACCATCGCACTGGGCGTGCTGGCTATCGGCCTGGGCATCCTGTTCGAAAGCCAGAACATTGCGTTCATGGTTGGCCTGGCGTTCTCGATTGCGGCGAGCTGTAACTTCCCTGTGCTGCTGCTTTCGATGTACTGGAAGAAGCTGACCACCCGCGGTGCGATGGTGGGTGGCTGGCTGGGTCTGGTGAGTGCGGTGGGTCTGATGATCCTCGGCCCGACCATCTGGGTGCAGATCCTGCATCACGAGAAGGCGATCTTTCCGTACGAGTATCCGGCGTTGTTCTCGATGGTTATCGCATTCATCGGCATCTGGTTCTTCTCGATCACCGACAAGTCGGCGGCGGCCGAGAACGAGCGGGCGCTGTTCTTCCCGCAGTTTGTGCGTTCGCAGACGGGGTTGGGGGCGAGTGGGGCTGTGTCTCACTGATTGCTTAATGCTTGTGTGAACGTTGTACTGAATGCCCCGGTTGAGAGATCGGGGCATTTTTTGTGGGCGGTTATCGGGCGGGGGCTTCGTGTTTGGTGCTTATTGAGTACATATCCATTGCTGCGGTAACGGCTTCTCAGGGGTCCGCCCTTACGGCGGGTCACCTTTTCCAAACGCCGAAAAGGTAACCCAAAAGGCTTGCTCCTACGTACGGCCCGCTCGCTAAGGCTCGGGGTTCCTTCGCTGCGGGATCGATCCGGGCGCAGCGCCTACGGTTTGCTTCGCTGCACCTCCTCTCGCTGTGTTTGGCTTCGCCAAACGGTCGCTGCGCTCCCACGCCCGGATCAATCCCTCCACTCAGCCTTCCGACGTCGCTCGTGGATCAAGATCAAGAGCCGCAGCCGAGCTAACGCTCATCCTGTTGAGTGGTGAGGAGCACAGCGTGCTCGGCTTTGGATTGGTGGTGGATTCGCCCCTCACCCCAGCCCTCTCCCTGTATGTACCGGACACATGGTGGACAGGTGTTCGGAGACATGGTGGACA